>NZ_JAMZBD010000039.1:0-12144 GCF_024158685.1 Halomonas sp. 707D4
ATGCAGGCCGGCGTGGCGATCCGCGACCCCGCCGCTTTCGAGCTCTTGTCCGGCGTGCGCGCCGTGGCTTTCGACAAGACCAACACGGTCACCGCCGGCCGGCACCGCGTGGTGCATTTCGCCCACCGCGAGGCGCTGCCCGAAGGGTTCGCCGCGCGGCTTGCCGCCGCTGCCAGCGAAAGCGAGCACCCGCTGACCCTGGGCCTGCTGCGCTGGGCGAGCGAAACCGCGCATCAGGATGAAAAACCGTCCGTCGCCCATCGGGAAGAGGTGGCCGGCGCAGGCCACCGCGTGAGCTTCGCGGATGGCCAGTGCTGGCGCCTGGGCAGGGCCGCCTGGCTCGAGGAGCAGGGCGTGGCGCTGCCCGAGAGTGTCGAGGACGCCGACTACGCCTTCGCCTCCCAGGTGGTGCTGGCCGACGACGACGGCTGGCTTGCCACCTTCCACCTCGCCGACCCGCCGGTGGCCGATGCCAGAACGAGCCTCGCCGAGCTCGCCCGCCTTGGCTACGTGACCGCACTGATCAGCGGCGACCGGCAAGGGGCGGTGAGCTGGCTCGGCGGCGAGGTGGGCTTGCCGGCCAGCGCCTGCTACGCCCAACGCGCTCCCGAAGCCAAGGCGAGGCTCTTGGCGGGGCTACCCGCGCCCACGCTCTACGTGGGTGACGGAGTCAACGATACGCTTTGCCTCGCAGCTGCAGGGGTGGGCGTGGCGCCCATGAACGCAAGCGAGGCCGCACGCGAAGGCGCCGCCGCCCAACTGCTCGCGCCGGGCATCGGCGGCGTGGTGCGGCTGCTGGTCATCGCCCGGCGCACGAGGCGGGTGATGATCCAGAACCTGGCGTTCTCGGCGCTCTACAACACGCTGGCGCTGGCGCTGGTGGTGGCCATGGCGATTCCGCCGCTGGCAGCGGTGCTGGCCATGGCCGCAAGCTCCTTGAGCGTCACCTTGAACGCCGCCCGCCTGGCCTGGGCCGAGCCTCCAGAGAGCTAGCGTCGCGCCGTTCATGTCTTCATTTCTTTGCAAGCGAGCTTGAGCCATGCGCCGATGTATCCTGTTCGTCGAAGCTCACCTGCTATGGTGGGTGATCGGCGCGACCCTGCTGGGACTTGGACTGCCCGCCACCGGCCAGGCGCTGGCGCCGGCCATCGGCCCGCTGCTGGCGCTGTTGATGCTGCTGATCAGTTTGACCTTCGATGTCCACGCCATCCGGCGGGTGCTCGCCCGCCCGGAAAAGCCGCTGCTGGCGGCGGTGCTGGTCTACGTTCCCATGTCGCTTCTCGGCTGGCTGACCGGCCGGGCGTTCTTCGCCGGCGGGGCGCTGGCCGCCGGCCAGACCCTCGTGGGGGCGCTGCCGACCGACGTGTCGTCACCGCTTCTGGTGCTCATGGCGCGCGGCAACGTAGCCATGGCGGCGGTGTTCAACGCGTTCAACACGGCGCTTTCACCGCTCATCGTGCCGTTTCTGTTCGTCTGGCTGACCGGGATCGAGCTTGCGAGCCCGCTGGGGGCGATCGTGGGGCAACTGGTGATGATCGTGCTGCTGCCAACGCTTCTGGGCGTGGCGCTGCGCACCGGGTTCGGCGGCTTCTTCGCTCGCTTCGACGACCTCTACGCGGGCCTGGGCTCCTTGGTGTACCTCTTGATCCTGCTGGCCGTGGTGGGGCCGAACGCGGCGACCATTCTGGGGTACGGCGCCTACGCGCTGGTGATCGCCGCCGCGGCCCTGTGCCTGAACCTGGCCGGCTACGCCGTCGGCCTGGCA
Source organism: Halomonas sp. 707D4 (assembly GCF_024158685.1). Lineage (NCBI taxonomy): Bacteria > Pseudomonadati > Pseudomonadota > Gammaproteobacteria > Oceanospirillales > Halomonadaceae > Halomonas > Halomonas sp. 707D4. The sequence continues at coordinate 1,766 of NZ_JAMZBD010000039.1, forward strand.
TCGCGACTCGTCACCCGCGACCGCCAGGAGGTGATCGCTTTCCTGTTCACCACCAGCAAGAAGGAGTTCAGCATCGCCGCGGCGTTCGTGGCCGCGTCAGGCCTTCCGGCGGAGGTCGCCATTCCCGCGGCGTTCTTCGCGGTGATCCAGATGATCACCTCGCCCTTGGCGGCGCGCCTGCTGGTCAGGCGCTAGCGATAGCCCAGGGCCGTGCCCAGGCGCTCGGCGTTGGCCGCCACCCAGGCGGGGTCGATCGCGCCCCACGCCTTGATCACGTAGCGGCCGCTGTTGTGGCGCTCGCCCTGGGTGGGTTCGAAGACGCAGTCGATATCGAGTTCGCCCAGGGAGGCGATGGTGTCCTGGGCAGTGCGCCGGGGCATGCCGGTCGCCGTCATCAAGTCGGGCACGCTGTGGATGCCATGGTCGATGAGGTAGGCGACGTAGAGGCGGCGGTAAAAGCTCGAACGGGTCTTGCTCAGGGCATCGGTCATGGTGGTTTCCGGCAGCGTGGTGAGGGGAAAGCCGCGCGATTCGCGGGTGTCGTCGAAGTGTCACTTGGGTGTCACCTCCCGCGTCCACCCTGAGGTGGTAGGCACCTTGGGCGTTGCACACCACGGGAGGGTATCGCCATGATCGACACGACCAGCCGCGCCACGCAAGAGAGCTACCTCGACCAGGGTCAGCAGGCCAGGCAGGGCCGGCTGCGCCAGTGGCTGACACTTCTGCTGCTAGTCTACTTTCTGATCTGCGCGGTATCCATCGTCGGCGACGGCTTCAAGCTCGCCACCGGCGATCACGCCGAGCGGCTGTTCGAGTTCGCCACCAACCCCTTCGTCGCGCTGATGGTGGGCATCGTCGCCACCGCCCTGATCCAGTCCTCCTCCACTGTCACCTCTGTGATCGTCGCCCTGGTGGCCGGGGGCCTGCCGGTCGCGGTGGCAATACCCATGGTGATGGGCGCCAATGTCGGCACCACGGTCACCAATACCCTGGTGAGCCTCGGTCACGTCAGGAACAAGGACGAGTTTCGACGCGCCTTCGCCGCCGCCACGGTGCACGACTTCTTCAACCTGCTGGCGGTGGTGATCCTGCTGCCCATCGAGATCCTGTTCGGCCCGCTCGAGCGAATGGCCTCGGTGATCGCCGGGCTCTTCTACAGCGATGCGGATCTCTCCATGGAAAGCGTCAACGTGGTAGGGCGGGCGACGGAGCCGGTGACCGGACTGATCGAGCGGCTCGCCTCGATGCTGCCCGGCATGATGCCCGGCATCGCGATGATTTTGCTCGGCGTGGCGCTGATCTTTCTATGCATTCGCTATATCGGCAAGCTCTTGAAGGCGCTGATGGTCGGGCGCGCCCGCCAGATCATGCTCAGCGCCATCGGCCGTGGCCCGCTCACCGGGGTGGCCTCCGGGGCGCTGGTGACGCTTCTGGTGCAATCCTCCTCGACCACCACCAGCCTGATGGTGCCCATGGCGGGCTCCGGCGCCTTCACGCTGCGCCAGATCTACCCGTTCACCATCGGCAGCAACCTCGGCACTACCATGACCGCGCTGCTCGCCGCCACGGCCATCTCCGGCCCGACGGCGATGCTGGCGCTCGAGATCGCCGTGGTGCATCTGCTGTTCAACCTGTTCGCCGTCGTGATCATCGGGGGCGTGCCGTTTCTGCGCCTGCTGCCGGTCAAGGGCGCCCAGTGGCTTGGCCGGGTAGGGGCGCAGCGCAAGGCCCTGGCGGCCGGCTGGGTGCTGGGCGTGTTCATCGTGCTGCCGGCGCTTCTGATCGCCGTCACCGTCTTGTGAGGAGAGTCCCATGAGCATCGAACGCCGTATCCACACGACCTCCACCGCCGAGCTCAAGGCGATGTTGAACGACTCGGTAGCGATCATCGACGAGATCAAGGCCGAGCTCGACGCCCGCGAGGCGCAGGCTCATGAGCTCGAGAAGATGGACTCCCTGATCGTCGAGGCGCGGCCCAAGTTTAAGGAGATCCGCGGGTTCTTCGCCCTGGTGCTCGATGAACTGAAAAAGCGCCATCGCTGAGCCTGGCTCAATCGAACAGGTCCTGCTGGGCACGAGGCGGCCGGAAATGGCGGGTATCGAGCCCCTGTTCGGCACGCGGCTGCAAGCCCCACTGGCGGCTGGCGCGGCGAAAGCGCTGGTCGATCAGGTCGGCGAACACGCCTTCACCGCGAAAGCGCCGACCGAAGGCGGGCTCGTTGGTCTTGCCGCCCCGGCACTGGCGAACGAGGCTCATCACCTTGGCGGCACGCTCGGGGTGATGGGTGTGAAGCCACGCCTCGAACAGCGGCGCGACTTCCCGGGGCAGGCGCAGCAGCATCCAGGTGGCGGTGCGTGCCCCGGCGCGGCTCGCCGCCTCCAGCAGCCGTTCGATCTCGTGATCCGTGAGCCCCGGGATCACCGGCGAGACCAGCACGCCCACCGGGATGCCGGCGGTATTCAGCTCGCGAATCACCTTCAAGCGCGCCTGAGGCGACGCTGCGCGCGGCTCCAGCGTGCGCTTCAGGTTCGCATCCAGGCTCGTGAGGCTGACGAATACCCGGACCAGCCGGTGTTCGGCCATGCTGGCCAGTAGCTCGATGTCGCGCAGCACCAGGGTGCCCTTGGTCACCAGCGTGACCGGGTGGCGGCAAGCGTGCAGCAGCTCCAGCAGGCGCCGGGTGGTCCGGTAGCGCGCCTCGATCGGCTGGTAGCAGTCGGTATTGCCCGAGAGATTGATGGGCCGGCAGACGTAGCGCGGGTGGGCGAGTTCCTCTTCGAGACGCTCGACCATGCCCGTGCGAGCAATGAGCCGTGTCTCGAAATCCAGCCCCGGCGAGAGATCCCAGTAGGCGTGGGAGGGGCGGGCGAAACAGTAGATGCAGCCGTGCTCGCAGCCACGGTAGGGATTCAAGGAGCGATCGAAGGAGAGATCCGGCGACGCGTTCCAGGAGAGCGCGCTTTTGGTCGGTTCCTCGCGCACCTCCGTGGCAAGCGACGAGGGCGTTTCGGCCTGCCACCAGCCGTCGGGTTCGGCAACGCTACAGGTGGGCGCGAAGCGATTGGGCGGATCGAAAGTGGCGCCGCGACCCTTGATGGCCGGGCCCTGCGACAAGGGTATCGAAGTCACGTCGGTCACCCGTTGCATGTTTTTATATACAGTAGTCGGCTTGGGTGATCGATGCAAGCAACGAGAAAACTCCGCGTCTCCATCAACAGTATATCGACCAAAGTGAACTTGACATGCGAGGTCGGGTCTATTTGGGTAAGATAGTCTTTGCATATGAGAGTGCCGGGCTTGATTTAGAAAAGCTAAGCGTTACAAAGGCTGTCGTCAGTGTCGCCGGAGCCCGCGGCCTATTAAAGTCCCCCCTGTTCGAAGAGGTCATTACGATGAGAACCCCCCAAGACGTGCTCAACGAGTGGATGCAGGCGATCAACAGTGCCGACGTCGAAGCGCTGCTGTCGCTTTACGATGAGAACGCCGTACTGATTCCCACCTTTTCCAACCGTATTTCCGATACCCGCGAAAAGCATCGCGATTATTTCGAGCGCCTCGGCGCGCGTCCGGGGCTGAGCATCACTCTCCACGAGAAGACCGTGATCGTGCAGGAAATCTCCGAGACCATCGCCGCGCTGACCGGCCTTTACAACTGGCGCTTCGAGGTCGATGGCGAGCTTCTCAACTTCGAGGCGCGCTTCAGCTACGTGGTGGATCTCTCCAAGGAGGCGCCCATCCTGCACCACCACTCTTCCCAGATTCCGCGCATGCTGTAAGCGCGTGATCCTGCGGCGAGGCGCTTGCGCCTCGCCGTTTTTTGTCTAGAGCCTTTTAATCAAGTAAATCACCATACTGTCATCTTTCATCGCTACGCTTCCCTGCGCCAACAACGCCTGAACATCAAAGAGGGGAACACGATGAAAACGCTATTCAAGCGCTCCATGGTGGCGCTTTCCGTCACCGCTGCCGTCACCGGCGCCACCCTGGGCAGCGCCGCGGCACAGCAGGGGCCGGCCAAGAACGTCATTCTGCTGATCACCGACGGGACGGGCATCGAAACCTTCCGCGCGGCGAGCTACTACCGCCACGGGGCGCTGGGCCACGAAGTTTACGATGACTTCGACACGCAGCTGTTCATGGCGACCCATCCGCTCAACACCTCCAACACGCCGACCAGAAGCGATGCCGATCAGGTCACTTTCGACCCCGCAGAGCTCTGGAACGACGAAAGCGTGGATAGCGTCTTCGAAGGAAGCCTCGGCAACTACAAGGGCTACTTTGCCGGCTACGATTACGCGCGCGCCGACTACACCGACAGCGCTGCCGCCGCCACGGCCCTGGCCTCGGGTCAGAAGAGCTACAACAATGCCATCAACTGGTCCAACGACGACCAGCCGCTCAAGCACATCGGCGAATATACCGTCGAGAGCGGCCGGGCGCTCGGCGTGGTCTCCTCGGTGCAGATCTCCCACGCGACGCCGGCAGGCTTTCTGGCCCACAACGTCAGCCGCAACGACTACAGCGCCATCGGTCGCGAGATCATCGAGTCAGGGCTTGCCACCATCGCCATCGGCACGGGTCACCCCTATTACGACGCCGCCGGCGAGCGCGTCGACGAGCCTCGCGAGAGCGACTTCCGCTTCATCGGCGGAGAAGAGACCTACCAGCGCCTGGTCGACGGCGAGACGGACTACGCCTTCATCGAGAGCAAGGACGACTTCGAAGCCCTGGCGGCCGGCGAACTCGACCTGCCCAAGGAGAAGGTGCTGGGCCTGGTACAGAACATTCAGACCCTGCAGTACAGCCGCCCGGGCGTCGGCGCGGGTAACTTCCTCGACACCTCGCCGAGCCTGGCCACCCTGACCGGCGCCGCGCTCAACGTGCTGAGCGCCAGTGATGATGGCCGCGACAACGGCTTCTTTTTGATGGTCGAAGGGGGCGCCGTCGACTGGGCCGCCCACGCCAACAATCTGCCCCGCATCATCGAGGAGCAGATCGACTTCAACGAAGCCGTCGAGGCGGCCGTCGAGTGGGTGGAAAACGAAAGCTCCTGGGACGACACCCTGATCATCGTCACCACCGACCACGGCAACGGCCTGCTGCAGGGCCCGGATTCCGACACCCGGGCCTACAGTCCGATCGTCAACCAGGGGGCCGGGGCGCTGCCGCTGGTGCGCTGGCACTCCGACAACCACACTCGCGAGCTGGTGCCGCTCTACGCCAAAGGCGCAGGTGCCGACTACTTCCTCGACATCGCCGAGCCCGAGGAAGGCCTGGCGATCTACGAAGGGGACGAAGAGAGCCACTACTGGGTCGACAACACCGACGTGTTCCGCGCCAGCATGAACGCCTTCGGCCTCGACGCCGAGTAACCCAGCACCGTATGCCGGAGCCGCCTGCGGGCGGCTCCGTGCGTTTCTTGTCTTCCATATTACGAGTGACCCAAGATGCTTCGCGGACTTTTCATACTTGTGCTGTTGATATGTTCGACCACGCCTGCCTTCGCTCTCGATACCCAACGCGCGCCGACCGCCAGCGGCCACGCCTACGCCGAGCCCTATCGCGCCGTTCGCAAGGAGGGCGTACTACACATCGAAGTGCGTTTCCTGACTGACTACCCCGGCTACGCCGGTGAGCTGATCTACGACAACATCCCGCTCGAGCGCATCGACGGGCGGATCTACGCCGAGTTCGGCGACCAGTCCTTCTCGCTGCTGCGCGAAAACGGCGACGTCCTCGCCCCGAAAAGCCTGCGCCTGGGCTTCAACTACGACCCGGAGCGCAACCCGCGCGTGGGAAGCTGGAAAGCCGACTTCGTCGCGCCGATGCACGACGTCACCGAAGTCACGCTCTTCATGCCTAACGTTGCGCCTATCGGCCCAATTCCGATTCGTGATCGTTGAGGGGACGAATACTCTGTGGGAGTTACCGATGACTCTTTGCATCAATGACACTGGCGAAGAGACGACTTGCCAAGCGGTGAGCGCGGCGGCTGGAACGTCATGGCGTTTTTTAAAAAAGCACTACGACAGCCAGCGCCAAAGCGATGCGCAAAGGATACCCACGGTGATGGAAGCGAGGGGACTCTTTAACGCGACTGCCACCAAACCTGCGGCCAGGGCGGCAACGCGGGTGGCGTGATCACCATTGACGATCATCGGCGTCAGGATGGCTATAAGAACAGAACTTGACATGGCATCGATGAAAAGACGTACGTTCGGTCCAAGCGTCAGGCGCGTCATGACGATCAGTCCCAGCACTCGCGAGCCATAGCCGATGAGCACCATGATGGTGATGGCAGCGAGCGACGACCAGACGGTCGGGGTGTTCATGCGCTCACCTTCATGCCCCGATATCGGGCAAGCAGCACCGCAGTGAGCCCACCGGTCAGTGCCCCCATCATGACGTGCAGAAAAGGCGGCAGCCACCAGTACGCCAATAGCGCGCTGCTGCCCGCCGCAAACCAAGGGAGTACCATGGACGCCTGCGGGCGGTTGCCGATGACTATCACCAGTAGAAAGCAGAGCATGATCATGTCCAGCCCAAAGCGCTCCGGGTTAGGGATGCCGCTGCCGAACACTAGCCCCGCGCCGGTTCCCAGCACCCAGGCCGCCCAGAGCGCGATACCGCCGCCCAGCAAGATGCCGACGTTGCGCTCGCCCTGCTGGTATTTGGAAAGCGCGAGCGCCCAGTTCGAATCCGTGACCAAGAAAATGACCGAGAACCGCTGCAGGCGTGGTAAAGGCGCAAGCCAGGGATAGAGCGAGGCGCCCATCAGCATGTGCCGGGTGTGAATGGCAAGCGTCGTACCCGCCAGTGCCATTAAGGGCAAAGGCGCTTGCCAAAGCTCCAGCGCGGCGAACTGCGAAGGCGCGGCGAACACCAGTGTACTCATCGACATCGCCTGCCACGCGGCAAGGCCGTGGTGTGAGGCCGCCACACCGAAGGCCAGCCCGAAGGCGATAGTGAAACATGCCAGCGGTAGCATCAGGCGAATGCCTCGCCAAGTGCCTTTGAGATCCAGTGTTGTGCGTTTTTGTTTGTTCATCAACAATTTACCAGCATCGGAAAATTCATTTCAATAAAAACAAACAGTCCTGCTTGTTTTTATTTTTGCATGAGTTTAGATTCGATAGTGCATCAATGCTTTAGAGTTTGAAACGTACAAACTTTAAATATGCAATAACATAACATTAATAACGATGTCTAATTTGCTGCAGGAAACCTCACCATGAACTTCAAACGCACATCATTAGCGGTTGCCGTTTCTGCCTTCGTCCTCCCTGCTTTGAGTATCACGGCCCAAGCAGAAACGTCTTTCATCGCCAACTCCTTTTACGATCAGCAGCACCCCCATTCACGCTATGGCTATATCGAGTGGGCGGATATGGTCGAAGAGCTCTCCGGGGGAGAGCTGGCGCCGGAGGTCTATACCGGAACCGTGCTACTGGCGCCTCGCGCCAATCTCCAGGGCATTCAGGACAATATCGTTCAAGTCGCTCACCACGCCGCTATTTACACGCCCTCCGAAATGCCGGTCGCCAACGCCGTACAGGAGCTCGGCTTCAACTATGCCGATCCGCTGGTGAGCATTCTCGCCGTTACCGATTTCAGCATGAACAACCCCACTCAACTGGCGGAGTGGGAAGATCTCGGCATCGTCTATCTTGGCGCCTACAGCACGCCGCCCTACGTCATGTTCTGCCGCGAGCCGGTACGTACTCTCGAAGAACTGCGCGGCAAGCGTATTCGCACCGCAGGCTCGACCGTTTCGGCCTGGGTGGAAGAAGCGGGCGGTACGCCGGTCAACGTGCCGTCCAGCGAAATGTACAGTGGCCTCGACCGCGGCTCGCTGGACTGCGCGACCAATGCGGCCAACGATCTGATCGATCGTTCATTGTGGGAAGTGGCAGAGCACACCACACTCTTGCCTACCGGCATGTACTGGTCCGGCCCGCAGTGGGGCTTCAACGAAGGCTTCTGGGCTGGCTTGAGCGATGAAGAGCGCGACGTATTCAAAGAGGCTACCGCTCACGCCATGACGCGGATGGTGGTTCAATTCATCAGTGCCGCAGAGTCCGCTATCGAAGAGGCGAAAGAGCACGGCAATAACGTCTACGAGCCGGAAGATGACTTGATGGCCTCCGTGGAAGCCTTCCGCGAAAAGGCGTTGTCCGACATCTACGCCAAGGCGCATGACGAGTACGGCGTGGAAGATCCCGAAGCGCTGATCGACGATTTCCTCGCCACCATCGACAAGTGGCAAACCCTGCTGGAAGGGGTCGATCGCACCGATGAAGAAGCGCTGGCTCAGTTGGCGATGGACGAAATCTACAGCAAGCTCCCGGCGGATTACGGCATGTATTGATTTGACGTAGAGTGGCTTTCAAAGCCAGCCAACACCTACCAGATCGATAAGGAGCCGTCATGACGAAGCGACAGAATCAGGAAGAGCGTTCGCGTAATACCCAAGCGCGCGTGATGCAGGCAACGATCGAGTGCGTACTCGCCAAGGGCATTCGTGATACCTCGACTGTGGATGTCGCTCGTCAGGCCGGTGTTTCTCGAGGGGCGCTGGTGCATCACTACCCGTCGAAGACGCTTTTGATGCAGTCGGCGCTGGAGGACCTGCTCAACCGCGAGGTCGAGAGCGTTCGCCAACTGACGATCAGCGTGAGTGAAGGTAACTTCGATTTTGATAGCCTCTTGAGAGTACTCCACGAGCACTTCAAAGGGGATCTGTACATGGTGACGCTGGAGTATTTGAGTGCTGCACGTACCGACCCCGATATCATGAAAGTGCTCATTCCCCTTGCGGCCAGGTTCAACGGTTCGTTGGAAGCCATCTGGGAGCAGCTGGTAGCAAGCTCACGGCATACGTCGCGTCAAAACCGCGTGGCGCTGAACGCCACGCTTTGCATGATGCGCGGCATGGGCGCACAAAGCATATGGCGCGACGACCCGGAGCTTTACCGCGACATGCTGATTTTCTGGAGAGACGCCCTCGTCGAGCTTGGCTTTTCATCTTCCCCGGCGAAGACAAGAGAGACTTTATGATCGCGCGCATCGTTGAATCCTTGAGCCAATGGGTCGCCAAAAGCGCATTGGTGCTGGCTGCGTTGTTTCTGATCCTGATGGCACTTCACGTCTCGCTGGACGTGGCATTACGGTTCTTCTTCGGCAAGTCCTTCACCGGTACCCTCGAGTTCGTCTCGTTCTATTACATGGTCGCAGTGGTCTTTCTGCCGATTGCCTACGTCGAACTCCAGCGTGAGCACATCAGTGTCGATGTCGTGGTGGGGCGCATGCCCGCTGGCGTGCAACTGGCTTTTTACCTGTTCGCAGGCGCTCTAGGGCTGATCTACTTCGGCATGCTCTGTTATCAGAGCTATCTGGACGCGATGCGGGCCACCTTGCGCCAGGAAACCGCCATGGCCAATTTCACGTTTTACCTGTGGCCTAGCCGCTGGGCACTGCCGGCCGGCTTCGCCGCCATGTGCTTGGCCATTCTCGCCAATATGATCAAGGCCGTGCGATTGCGCCAAGCCCTGTAGGAGCAGCCCCATGAGTAATATCGAGATAGGCGTGGCAGGCATTGCCATCGCTTTGGTCCTGATCGCCCTGCGGGTGCCCATCGGCATCGCTCTGGGGCTCGTTTCGATCATCGGCATCGGCGAGATGACCAGCATGCGCGTGGCATGGGGCATGATTTCCGCCACGCCGTTTGATTTCGCCGGCACCTGGGAGCTGACCGCCGCCCCGATGTTCCTTTTCATGGGCTACCTGTGCACGACCACCAACATGACCCAAGGGCTCTTTCAGGCGATGCGCCTTTATCTGGCGCGTCTTCCTGGCGGGCTTGCGGTCTCCAGCGTCATGGCCTCCGCCTTTTTTGCCGCCGCCTCTGGTTCGAGCGTGGCTACCTCTGCGGCCATGTCGCGCATTGCCGTGCCCGAGATGCTCAAACACAACTACGACAAGGGGTTGGCTACCGGTACCGTGGCGGCGTCGGGAACGCTTGGATCACTCATTCCGCCCAGCGTACTACTGGTGCTCTACGGGGTATACGCGCAAGTTTCAGTGGGTCAGCTCTTCATGGCGGGTTTTCTGCCCGGCGTGCTGTCGGCGCTCCTCTACATCGTCATGATCATGGTGCGCACCAAGCTCAACCCAAGCCTGGCGGGCGACGCCAACGTGCGCTCCAGCTGGAGCGAGAAGTGGGAGGCGTTCAAGAACGTCTGGCCGCTGCCGCTTCTGATCGCTCTGGTGCTCGGCGGTATTTTCACCGGCATCTTCTCGCCGACGGAAGCCGGCGCCGTGGGAACGACCATCGCGGCAGTTATCGCTCTTGCGCGGCGCACGCTGAGCGTTGCCGCCG
>NZ_JAMZBD010000040.1:0-12118 GCF_024158685.1 Halomonas sp. 707D4
ATCGAAGGCCATCAGCGCGGCGTTGCCGTCGAGCATCCACACGGCGGGAAAGCCCGCCGCCGGTGCCGGGTGCTCGGGAATGGCCAGCGTGACGCGCCAGCGCCGAGCCTCATCGCCATGAGCGACGTCGAACTGCTCGAACCGGTAGACCTGGATGGGCTCGTCCAGGACGGTATGGCCGAGGGTGCGGGCAGGGTCGTGCTGCTGTGCCATGAGAGGCGTACTCCAGAAAGCCAGTAATCCCAGCGCCAAGGTGAGCGGCGCGAAACCGCGAGAAGTGAAGCGTTCGAGCATGTCGGTATCCTCGGCAGTGTCCGCAGGGGAGCGCCGCCGTGCTTGACGGGCAAATGGCCAACGAGATTAAAAGCAATGATAATCGTTGGCAACCAGGCGCTGGCCGAGCCGCGAAGGGAGCTTGAGTTGATACAATGGCCGTCTAGCCTACGCTTCAAGGATTCGCTTCATGTCGCTTACGTTTCACTGGTCGCGCTTCGATGAGTTGAGTACTCGCGCCTTCTTCGAGATTGCCCGCGCCCGCGTGGCGGTGTTCGTGGTCGAGCAAGCCTGTGCCTATCAGGAGCTCGACGACCTCGACCCGCTTGCCTGGCACCTGTGCGCGATGCAGGACAGCGCGCTTGCCGCCTACGTGCGCGTGGTGGCCCCGGGCGACAGGTTCGCCGAGCCCTCGATCGGGCGGGTGATGACCACGGCTGCCTTTCGCGGGCAGCGGCTGGGCCACGTTCTGATGACGGAGGCGATCCGCTTCACCGAAGAGCGCTACCCTGGCCACGGCATCCGTATCGGTGCCCAGGCGCATCTCGAGCGCTTCTACGCCTCGCTCGGCTTCGACACCGCAAGCGAGCCTTTCGATGAAGACGGCATCGCGCACATCGAGATGGTCAAGGCAGCACCATGAGCGATGCCCACCGCTTCAGCCAGGCCGAGCGCGATGGCCTCTACCGCGCCATCTTCGAGCGCCGCGACGTGCGCAGCCACTTTCTGCCCGACCCCGTGACCGATGAAGTGCTCGCGCGGCTTCTGCAGGCAGCGCACCACGCGCCGTCGGTGGGCTTCATGCAGCCCTGGGACTTCATCGTCATCGAAAGCCGCGAGGTGCGTGCCTCGGTCCTTGCACTGTTCGACGAAGCCAACGACGCGGCGGCCAGGCGCTTTTCCGGCGAGCGCCAAACGCTCTATCGCGGCCTGAAACTGCAGGGCATCGTCGAAAGCCCGCTCAATCTGTGCATCACCTGTGACCGCACCCGGGGTGGCACCCACGTGCTGGGGCGCGACAGCGTCATCGAAACCGATCTGTTCAGCACCTGCCTGGCGGTCCAGAACCTGTGGCTCGCCGCCCGCGCCGAGGGTATCGGCGTTGGCTGGGTGAGCATCGTCGACCCGGCGAAGCTCGGTGAGGTGCTCGGGCTTCCAGAGCACGTCTATCCGCTGGCCTACCTATGCCTTGGCTACGTCAGCGAGTTTCTCGACAATCCCGAACTCGAGGCCAAGGGCTGGCGCTCGAGGCTGGCCCTGGAAGAGCTGGTGCACCGCGATGGCTGGGGGCGGCCCGCTTCGAGCGGCGTGATGGAGCAGCTCGCCCGCGATCAGTCGCAATAGCGCTTGCGCGCGTCGCAGATCCTGCGGTGATGGGTGTCGGCCCATTCGACCAGGGCCGCCATCGGCGTCATGAACGAGCGCCCGAGCTCGGTGAGCCGGTACTCCACCTTCGGCGGCACCTCGGCGTAGACCGTGCGCACGATGAAACCATCCTGCTCCAGATGCTTGAGCGTCTTCGAGAGCATCTGCTTCGAAATGTCCCCGATCTCGCGGCCCAGCTCGTTGAAGCGCAGCGTTCGCACCGCGAGTGCCTCGAGCACCAGAAGGCTCCATTGATCGCCGATGCGATCCAGCACGTCGCGGATCGGGCAGGACTGGTCGAACGCGTATTCGGTGGTAGAAACAGTGGTCTTGGCCATGAGCGTGGACGTCTCCATGGTCAGTCCGTGCTGACCTGGTCAGGTGAAAGTGACTTCTTGTGAAGCGCGAGAGAGGGGATTATGATCGCTTCAAGGTCTTTTTTATAGACCTGGTATGTCTTGCAAACCATCACTCGTGGGGAGGTTTCAAATGGCACAGGTCGCTTTGATCGGCGCCTCCGGTAACGCCGGTGCCCGAATCCTGAAAGAACTCGTCACCCGTGGCCATGAGGTCACGGCGATTGCCCGCCATCCCGAGAAGATCGCCTCTTTCGAGGGCGTTCAGGCGCTCGCCGGCAATGTCGACGATCGCGCGGCCCTGACCAGGCTGCTCGAAGGCGCCGATGCGGTGATCAGCGCGGTACCGTTTTCCAACAGCGACCCGGACACGCTGATCAATGCAGTGCGTGACGCCGGCGTCAAGCGCTACCTGGTGGTCGGCGGCGCCGGAAGCCTGCTGGTCGGCCCCGGCCAGCGCGTGATCGACCAGCCCGACTTCCCCGAGGCTTACAAGCCCGAGGCCTCGAAAGGCGCGGTCTTCCTCGAGAAGCTCGAACAGGCCGACGATCTCGACTGGACGTTTCTCTCGCCTTCGGCGGAGTTCGTGCCCGGCGAGCGCACCGGCCGCTTTCGCCTCGGCACGAACGAACTGCTCGTCGATGAGAGGGGTGAAAGCCACATCTCCTTCGAGGACTACGCCATCGCGCTGGTCGACGAGCTGGAAAACCACCATCACCTTCGCCAGCGCTTCACCGTTGGCTACTGAATCGAAAAAAACGCAAAGGAGTTTGCCATGCCGATGAAAAAGACCCTACTCGCCTCTGCAGCGGTGCTGCTGTCCACGTCGCTTTCCGGCGCCGCTCTGGCCCAGCCAGGCGAGCGTGACCTGGACATCGAAGAGGCCAACCGCGAGCTGGTCGTCGAGTTCTATGAGCGCTTCTTCAACGATCATGAAACCGAACAGGCAGGCGAAGTGATCGCCGAGGACTACATCCAGCACAATCCGGACGTACCCGACGGCAAGGAGCCCTTCGTTTCCTACTTCACCGGCTTCTTCGCGGAAAACCCGGATTCGCGCGCCGAGATCAAGCGCAGTGCCACCGACGGCGACCTGGTCTGGCTGCACGTCCACTCCACCAACGGCGACGACGACGCCGGCGAGGCCGTGGTCGATATCTTCCGCGTGGAAGAGGGCATGATTGTCGAGCACTGGGATGTGATCCAGGCCGTGCAGGACGAGGCTGCCAACGATAACACCATGTTCTAGGGCGCCTGGCGCCAGCGGCGCTTGTAACCCTTGATGACGAAGCCGGGCGCGTGCCCGGCTTCGCGCTTTTTCAATACGACAGGCGTCCATTTTTTCATCAGTGATCAGGACGCCCCATGTCAGATATCATGTCGATCGAACGCCTGGACGCAAAGCTCGCAGAGCGCGACCGGAACCGAGGGAAAGGCGTCACCTGCATGACCCGCACCTTCACTCACTACGGAGTATCACCATGATCAGTGGCCGCGCGCTTCACTACTTCGATACCGTGGCGCGGTGCCGCTCGCTGCGTCAGGCAGCGGCGATGCTCAATATCGCGCCGACGGCGATCAGTCGTCAGATCGATCAGCTCGAAGAGCAGCTCGGCGCGCCGCTGCTGGAGCGCAGCCCCAACGGCATCACCCTGACCGATGCAGGCGAGCTGCTGGCGGCCCAGGCATGCGAGACGCTGCGCGACTTCGAGCGCGTGCAGGAGCACATCGCCGACCTCAAGGATTTGCGGGTCGGCCGCGTTCGTCTGGGGGCCGCCGAAGGGGTGGTCGCCGGGCTACTGGCACCGGCGCTGGCCGACATGGGGCGTGACTATCCCCGGCTGCGCTTCGACATCGGCATCACCAGTGCCGGGCAGGTGGTGGAACGGCTGCGCCAGGGCACGGTGGATATCGGTGTTTCGTTCTTCACGCCGCGCCATGACGATATCACCGTGCTGCAAAGCGCCTGGCTCGAGCACCACGCCGTGATGCGGGCGGATCATCCGCTGGCAAGCGCAAAGGAGGTCTCCCTCGAACAGCTTTCCGAGCATCGTGTCATTCTGCCCGACGCGTCGTTTGGCGCGCGCCAGGCGATCGAGCGCAGCGCGCTGCGCGCGGGCATCAAGCTATTGCCCTCCTTCGATACCGCTTCACTCGAGACCCAGAAGGCGCTGGCCCTGAACGGCGCCGGTATTCTCATTCTGCCGCCCATGGCCGTGGCGCGCGAATGCGCGTGCGGCGAGCTCGTAAGCGTCGCCCTCGGCCGCGACGAATTCGAAGCCGCGCGCATGGATCTTTGCGTGTATCGGCATCGAACGCGTAGCTTCGCCGTCGAGACCTGTGTCTCCCTGTTGAGTCGTTCCATCGAATCGATGAGCTCGCAAAACGTTTAGTGTCCACAAAAAGTGGACACGAGGTGATAAAAATTCAATTATTGTGGTCGCCGGCACTCCTAATGACACAACTCCGGCCATCTCGTGAAGGATTTCAATCACTGACGTTTGCATGACCTCTCTCATGCAGACAAGGGAACCGTTATGCGACATCCGTTCGTCCTCCCCACCTCCCGCGCGGGGTGGGGCCTGCTTGCCGCCTTCGTTGGCCTGGTGCTGGCCGGCACCTGGCCGGTGATCGGGCTGTTCAACCGCGCGGCGCTGCTGTTCGGCCTGCCGCTGATGATCGTCTGGAGCTATGTCATCATCTTCGCCTGCGTCGCCGTGATGCTGATCGGCAATCGCATCGTCGAGGGGGATGGCCATGAATAGCGTCTGGCCGCTGGTGATCACGCTCGGGTACGTCGCCGCTACCATGATGATCGGCCTGAAGGCCCGGGCCGGGCACCGCATGGATACGCTGGAGCAGTGGGGCGTGGCCGGGCGCAGCATGGGGCCGGTGACGCTCTATCTTCTGATCGCGGCGGGCAGCGTGAGCGCCTACACCTTCATGGGGGCGCCGGGCTGGGCCTACTCGAAGGGCATCGCGGTGTTCTACGTGGCGGTGTATCTCGCCTACCTGGCGCTGGTGGCCTGGTACTTCGGCCCCAAGGTGTGGCAATTCGGCGAGCAGTTCGGCCACGTGACCCAGGCCAGCGCCATCGCCGATCGCTATCAGAGCGCAGCACTCGGGGGACTTTCTGCGCTGGTGATGGCGGTGGGCTCGGTCGCCTACGCGGTGCTGCAGACCGTGGGCTCCGCCTACATCCTGTTCGTGATGAGCGGCGGGATGATTCCCGTGTGGCTCGGGGTGATCATCGTGCTGGGCTGCATCGCGGTGTACCTTTTCGTCAGCGGTCAGCGGGCGATCGGGCGCACCAACGCCTTCCAGGGAGCATTGATGCTGGTGGTCGCCTGGGCGGTGGGGCTCTGGGCGCTGCACAGCGCCACCGGCGGGCTCGACGTGGGCGCGCTGTTCGAGCGACTCCAGGCGGAGAACCCGGAGTTTCTGACCCTGCCCGGTGCCCGGGGCGACATGAGCTTCAGCTTCTGGACCACCTCGATCATCGTGTCGATGTTCTCGTTCATGCCGCCGGTGTGGACCCAGTGGATGTGCGCAAGCTCGGCGCGCACCATCCGGCGCAGCGCCACTTGGCTTCCCACCTACTACATCGTCATCCTGCCCATGGTGGTGGTCGGCTTCATCGGCATCTATTCGCTGCCGGAGCTGGCCCGTGCCGACACCGTGGTGCTGGAGTACGCCATGGCGCACCTGCCGGTGGTGCTGGTCGGACTTTTGGGGGCCGGGACCCTGGCCGCCTCGATGTCGTCGAGCGAGCCGTTCATCCACTCGGTGGCGCTCTCGATCACCAAGGACGTGCTGCAGCCGCTGTTCAAGCTCTCGGATGCGTTCACCGCCAAACTTGCCCGCTGGTGCCTGCTGCCGGTGATGGCGCTGCTCGTCGCGCCGCTGGCGATTGCCGAGCCTGGAAGCCTGGTGATGATTTTGCTGGTGGGGCTGGGGTTCGCCTCGCAAGTGCTGCCGGCGTTCATCGGCATGTTCTTCTGGCCGCGCGCCTCCAAGCTCGGGGTCATGGCGGGCATTCTCGCCGGGTTCGCGGTGACCGTGACCTTCACTACGGTGTGGTCGCATCCGCTCGGCATCCACGCCGGGTTCTGGGGGCTCTTGCTCAACCTGCCGGTGTTCGCCCTGGTGTCGCTGATGACCCCGCCCGCCCAGGCGAGCGTGGTCGAGCGCTTCTTTCGCATCTCGGCGCCGCGCGGCTTTCGCCGCTCGGGCCGGGCGCTGACTTAATCCCTTCATCTCGCTCGGCTAGGCTCGAGGGTTCACGTAACGCGACGAGGATCACGTCATGAGCCAGCAGCCCGCCGGGCGCAACCGCCCGCAACAGGTCATCGAGGCCCTCTACGCCGCCAACGAGGGCTTGCCTGCCGCCCAGCGCCAGGCCCGGTTCGCCCGCATGGCGGCGTCGCCGGAGCGGTTCTTCCGCATCGCCTCGACGCTCTACTGGCAGGACGCCTGGCACGACTGGCGCGTCGCGCTGTTCGGCGGCTGGCCCGAGACCCGGACCTGGCTGCACGGCGATGCCCAGGTGGGCGCCTTCGCCGCCGTCTGTCATCCGCACGAGCCGCTGCACTACGGCCTTGCCGGCGTGGACAGCGCGCTGATCGGTGATTACCAGCTCGATCTCTGGCGCCTGGCCACGAGCCTGGTGCTGGATGGGCGCGAAAACGCCGGGCTCTCCGCCAAGGCGATCGATAAGGCGCTGGAGGCACTGGTCGCGGGCTACATGGGTATGCTCGCGGCCCACCGCGACGGCAAGACCGAGGCGCCGAGGGTCAGTGAGCCGCTCAAGGGGTTTCTTAACCGCATGGCGGATCGCCAGCGGCCCCGGCGCGCGCTCGAGAAGTGGACCGAGCAGCCCGATGGCCAGAAGCGGCGCTTTCTGGTGCGCCCGGGCAAGCTCGTCAACCTGCCGGCGGATGTCGCCAGTCAGCTCAAGCGCCTCATCGATAACGACTACCAGCAGACCCTGCAGGCGCCGCCCGGCAAGGGGAGAGACGGGCTTTTCGCGGTCAAGGACAGCGCCCGGCGCCTGAGCGCGGCGGGCATCGAGCACTATTTCGTGCTGCTGGAGGGTGGCCCCGACGGGGAGCACGACGACGTGATCCTGGAGGTGAAGGAACAGGTGCCGCCGGCGGCCTTCGCGCTGCTGACCAAGGCCGACCAGCAGGGCTGGCGCAAGCTCTTTCCCAACGAGGGGCTGCGCCACGCCGCCGCCTTTCATGCGCTCGGCGCCCACAGCGATGCCTACCTGGGCTGGCTGACCCTCAATGATCGGGTGTTCGCGGTACGCCGCCTGCCGGAGCACCGCAAGGCGCTCGCCACCCGCAAGCTCGGCGCCAAGGCGTATCGCAAGCTGGCGCGCCAGTGGGGGCAGCGGCTGGCCTGGCAACACCTGCAGGGCGCAGGCGCCCTCAACCGTGGCGATGCCCGTGGGTTTTCCGAGGCGGTATGTCGGCGCCTGGAGGGACACGAGGCGTCCTTCACCCAAGGCGTGACTCGCTTCGCCCAGGAATACGCCACCTGCGTGGAGCAGGACTACGCGCTTTTCCTGGCGCACTTCATGGCCGAGGCGGCCTAGCGGCCGTCGTCTGCCCGTGGGAACACCGGCACATGAAAAAGCCGAGCAGGGCGCTCGGCTGATGTCTTCGGGCAGGGCTTGCGGTCAGGGGCCGACGGCGCCACCCACCACGCCGCTTCGAAACGCGCTCTGGCGCTCGCCGTCGCGCAGGTGGCGGGCCACGGTGTCCTCCGGCGAGCCCGCCATCTCGCGAAACATGCCCATGGAGCCCAGCAGTGCCGAGGACTCGTAGGGCACGAATACCCGCTCGCCCTCCTGGGCCATGGTGGGCAGCACCTTGATGTAGCTCTGACCCAGCAGGTAGCCCACCACGGTGCGCTTGTCCTCTTCGCTTTCGCCGATGGCGCTGAGCACCAGCTTGATCGACTCCTGCTCGCCCTGGGCGCGCAGGATCGCCGACTCCTTGTCGCCCTGGGCGTTGAGGATGGCGGATTCGCGCTGGCCCTGGGCCATGGCGATGGCGGCGGACTTCTCGCCCTCGGCCTCGGTCACCGTGGCGCGGCGCTTGCGCTCGGCGGCCATCTGCAATCGCATGGCGGACTCCACCTCTTCGGGCATGGCGATGTCCTGCACCTCGACCCGCGAGATCTTCACGCCCCACTTGGAGGCGGGCTCCTCCATCGCCGCCTGGATCTCGTTGTTGACCTCGGCGCGGGATTCGAACAGCTTGTCGAGCTCCATCTTGCCGACCACCGAGCGCAGGGTGGTCTTGGCCAGCACCTCGACGGCCTGGCTCATGTTCGCCACTTCGTAGACCGCGCGCTTGGGATCGATGATCTGATAGTAGAGCGCGCCGTTGATGCGCACGGTGACGTTGTCCGTGGTCACCACCGGCTGCCCCGGGAAGTCCATCACGGTTTCGCGCCGGTCGATGCGCGTCTCGTCGGTGGTGATCGCCTGGTACTCCTCGCCGAGCTTGCGATAGCGCAGCATGGTGATGGCGCGCGGCTGTTCGATGAACGGAATGATGATGTTGATGCCGCTTTCGAGCACCCGGTTGAACGAGCCGAGCCGCTCCACCACCATCACCTCGGACTGGCGCACGATCACCAGCCCCTTGGCGATGATGACGACGCCGATGACGACGACGATCAGGCTGATCAGAAGGCCTGGACTGATGGGTAGATCCATGATCAGGGTTCCTTGCGTTGGGCGGGCGCCACCGGCGCCTCGTGGGAAGAATGCGACACCAGGGCGGTCGTGCCTTCGAAGCGCTCGAAGGTGACCTCGGTGCCTGCAGGAAGCTCGCTGTCGCCACTTTCCAGCACGCGCAGCCGGTAGAAATCGCCGTTGACCTTGATGCCGGTGGCGCCATCGAAGTCGCGCAGCAGCGTGGTATAGCGGCGACCCTTCTCGACCCCGGTGCCGGTGGTGCCGTAGGCGACCCCCTTGGGGGAGAAGCGCGGGCGGATCACCATCACCGCGAACGGCACCAGCACCCCGGCGAAGACGCCCATGGAGACCAGTTGCCAGGAAAGCGACAGACCGAAAAGAGTGACCAGCGCGGTGAGCGCGGCGGCCACGCCCAGCGCCAGCAGCAGCAGGGCGCCGGAGGCCAGCTCGCCCAGGCTCAACAGCAGGGCCAGCACCAGCCAACCGTAGACCGGATTCCACTCCATAGACGTTTCCTCGTCGCGTTGCCGACTGTCGAAGGTTATATACTTGTGCACTTTAGCGCGTGCGCTTGCTAGCGTGTGCTCTTGCTAGATAGTGCAAGCAAGCCAAGGTAAAGGCAATGCGCGGATACCCGCGAGCGGCTTGTCGGCGCGCGGGTCAGGCAGTCACGAGGTAGACGAGAAAGGAGACGACGGTGTCGGGAGTGGTGTACTGGCTGGATATGGCCGGGGTGATCGTGTTCGCGCTTTCCGGCGTGGTGCTGGCGTGTCGTTCGCGCATGGACCCGTTCGGCATGCTGGTGCTGGCGGCGGTCACCGGGATCGGCGGCGGCACGCTGCGCGATCTGGTGCTGGGCATTCGCCCGGTGTTCTGGGTGAGCGATCCTACCTACCTGTGGGTGATTCTGGCCACCGTTGCGGTGTCGCTGCTCGGCTTTCACTACATCCACCGGCTGTCGCGCGGCTTTCTGCCCGTGGCGGACGCCCTGGGCCTGGCGCTGTTCGTGGTGATCGGCACCCACAAGGCGCTGCTGCTGGGCACCTCCGGCGTGGTGGCGGTGGTGATGGGCGTGATGACCGGCGTTGCCGGCGGCATGCTGCGCGACGTGCTCGCTCACCGGGTGCCGATGGTGCTGCGCGAAGAGATCTATGCCACCGCCGCCATCGCCGGCGGCAGCGCCTATGTCGTGCTCCATACGCTGGGCGCGCCGCTGCCCGTGGTCATCGCCGCCTCGCTTGTGACCACGCTCGGGCTGCGCCTCGCCGCGATCCACTGGCGTCTGGCGCTACCGGTGTTCGCCTGGGTGAGCGTGGCGCCCCCGCCGCCGGAAGAGGGCAGCGAGGCGCTCTCCACCCCGGCCAAGGCCAAGGAGCGAGTCAGGATGATTCGCCAGGCTCGCAAGCGCTAGGGGCGCGGCTGGCGCTGCGCCTGACGCCAGCGATCGAACCAGCGCCGCGGTTGCAGTAGACGCAGGTGCGCCTCGCCTTCGATCAGCTCGGCGCCGATGCCCAGCGCCCCCAGGCGCGCGTAGAGCGCACCGCTCACCTTCGAGGCCTCCAGGGTGATGTCCGACAGCAGCTGCAACGAACCACCGGTCAGGGCGAGATCACTCAGCTCGATGCGCTCGCCGCGCATCTTTAGCGCCGCCTCGCCCTCCACGTCATGAACCTCGAGCAGCCGCCCCAGCCAGCCGTTCTCCCGCGCCCGGCTCAGAAACAGCCGCGCCAGAAGCCCCGTATCGCGCATGGAAAGACGCACGCGGCTGTCGAGCCGAATCGGCTCGCTCCAGGTCAGCTCGGCCTCGGGCATCGCCAGGCGCACCCACCAGCCGGCATCCTGGGCGCCACCGCTTTCCAGGCGAAAGACGTTCTCGAGGCTCACGTAGGAGTCGTTGGCGCGAAAGCGGCGAGTCTCTAGATCGCCCTCGGCCAGGGCCAGGTGCAGCTCGATGTCGCCGCGCAGGTGCTGATCGAGCAGGGTGAGTTCGGCGCCGAAGGCGCGCAGGGTGATGTCGCCCTCGGCGCGCAGGCCCGCCAGGTGCCAGGCGCTTTCCAGGCTCGCCTCGCCACCCAGCAGGCGCAGGCCGTCGGTGGCCGGCAGGTAGTCGGCGTAGAGCGCCAGATCCGGCACCTCGACGATCGGAAGCTCCACGCGGGTGGTGAAGTAGGCCGGAAGCGGCGCGGCGCGGGCGGCGCGAAACTGGTCGGTCTCGGTGGCAAGCGCCAGGTGGCGCCCTTCGAGGGCGGCACGCGCATCGCTTTCGCGGCGCAGCGTGAAGCGGGGAATGGCAAGCGAAAGCGATGCGTCATCGGCACTCGTGAGCTCGGCGCTGAGCTCGCCCCGGCCGCTGGCCACGTAGTCGAGAAAGCGCGCCTCCAGGGCATTGGCGTTGACCCGTAGCCGGGTCGGGGCCTGCAGCTCGCCCTGGGCGAAGGCCCCCTGGGCGAACAGCTCGCCGCCGCCGGAGAGCGCCACCCCGTGCCCGGCGGGCAGGAAGGCATTGAGAAAGCCCAGCCGCTGGACGACCCCGGCCACGTCGAAGCGCGCGCGGGTATCGTCGCCCCGGCGCTCGAAGTGCCCTTCGCGAAGCGCCAGGATACTCTCCAGGCGCTCGGACGGGTCGGCGTCGCTCGCCGTCTGCCAGCGAAGGCGCGAGCCGCCGAGATCGAAAGTGCGCCCATCGAGGCTCGCCCCGGCCACCTTCAACGTCAGCGCCACGTCGCTGGTCAGCGTGCGCGCGTTGTCCGCGCCGGGCAGGCGCGTGACCCAGCGCTCGCCTGCAAGCGCTATCTCGCCGTCGAGGCGCTGCTCGGCGAGCACCAGCGTGCCGTGGCTTCGCGCCTGGCCACCGAGCAGCGTCAGCGCCTGTGGCCGGGGCAGCGCCGCGTTCAGGTAGGGAGCGAGCGCCCGGATATCCGGCAAGCGCGCGCCGCGCCATTCCAGGCGCGCCCGCGCATCGTCCAGCGTCGCCGTCTCGACGGGGCTGGTGGCGTCGAGGGTGATCTCCGCCTCGGTCAGCAAGAGGCGACTCTGATGAGTCAGGCTAGCATCGCTCAACGTGAGTCGTGCGTGGGCCGGTGAGCCGGGGGAGCGTTCGATGTGCAGCGCGCCATCGCCTTGGGCGGTGAACTCGGCGTAGGCCACTTCGAGGGCCGAGGCCTCGACATCCGCTTCGCCCCGGTAGAGTGCGGCCTCGCGCACCTCAAGGTCCAGCGCCAGCCGCCCCTGGCCTGCCAGCGTCACTGGCCGGCTGGCCAGGGCGCTCAAGTAGCGCTCGAGCATGTCCAGGCGCGCCACCTCGCCCTGCAGCGCCAACGTGGCGCCGTCTGGCGGTTCGAGCAGGTCCAGCCGACGGTTGGCGACCTGGGTCTCGAGCGTCAGGGCGGTCTCGGTGGCGTAGGGGGTGGTG
>NZ_JAMZBD010000041.1:0-11897 GCF_024158685.1 Halomonas sp. 707D4
CCGGTGGACTGGACGATCTGGCCGAAGCGCTCGGGGGCGGGGTAGGGGTCGTAGCCCGGGATCGACTCCAGCTTGTCCAGCGTGCCGCCGGTGTGGCCGAGCCCGCGCCCGGAAATCATCGGAACGAAGGCGCCGCAGGCGGCGACCCAGGGGCCGAGCACCAGTGACACCAGATCACCCACGCCGCCGGTGGAGTGCTTGTCGACCACCGGGCCCGGCAGGTTCAGCGAGTCCCACTGCATGACGTGGCCGGAGTCGCGGGTGGCGGTGGTCAGCGCGACCACCTCTTCGCGGGTCATGCCGTTCAGGTACACCGCCATGGTGAAGGCGCCGATCTGGGCGTCGCTGATGCGATCGTCCGCGATGCCCTGGACGAAGTGCTTGATCTCGTCGAACGGTAGCGCCTGGGCGTCGCGCTTGAGACGGATGAATTCCTGGGGGAGCAGGTGCGCCATGATTAGTAGCCTCCTTGTTGCGGGGCGGCGGCGCCGGCGTTCAGGGTGACGAGCACGTCTCCCAGAAGGCTCGAGGCGCCGAAACGAAAGTGTTGGGGCGTGACCCAGTGCGGGCCCATGAGGTCGGCGGCGAGTGTCAGGTACTCGGCGGCCTCGGCGACGGTGCGCACGCCGCCGGCGGCCTTGAAGCCGACATCCCGGCCGCTTGCCTTGATGGCACCGAGCATGATCTCGGCGGCCTCGAGGGTGGCGTTGGTGGCGACCTTGCCGGTGGAGGTCTTGATGAAGTCGGCGCCGCCTTCGATGGCGAGTTCGCTTGCGCGCTTGATCAGTTCGGGCGTCTTGAGCTCCCCGGACTCGATGATCACCTTGAGGATCGCCTGGTCGCCGCAGGCCGCCTTGCACATCTCCACGAGCTCGCGGCCGGTCTCTTCATCGCCGGCCATCAGGGCGCGGTAGGGAAACACCACGTCGACTTCGTCGGCGCCGGAGGCCACGGCTTCGCGGGTTTCCCGCGCCGCGCCCATGATGTCGTCGCCGCCGGCGGGGAAGTTGGTGACCGAGGCGATCTTGACCTGATCCCTCAGGTTGTGGGCGGTCAAGGCGCGCGCGGCGGTGACGATGAACTGCGGGTAGACGCAGACGGCGGCGGGCGTGCCGACCGGGGTCTTGACCATCTGGCAAAGCGACTCGATGCGTGCGTCGGTGTCGTCGTCGTTGAGGCTGGTGACGTCCATCAGGGCGAGCGCTTGCTTGGCGGCGTGGGTCAGGTCAGTGGGGGCGGTCATGGCGTTCTCGCGTTGAATGAAAGACAGTAATGAAGAATGAAAAAAAGCCCTTGAAAAGCGAACGGGCACCCCTGCGGCGTGCCCGTTTCCCCGCGTGGCGGCGGGCTTACGCCGCCACGCTTCCCAGGGCGATGAAGAAGCCTGCGATCGAGGCCGACATCAGGTTGGAGAGCGTGCCGGCCAGCACGGCCTTGACGCCGAAGCGGGCGATCTCGTTGCGCCGGGTCGGGGCGATGCTGCCAAGTCCTCCCAGCAAGATGGCGATGGAGGAGAGGTTGGCGAAGCCGCACAGCGCGAAGGACAGGATCGCGGCGGTGTGCGCACTCATGGTCTGACCCGTGGCGGCCACCACCTGTTCCCCGTCGATGTAGGGCGCGAGGTTGATGAAGGCGACGAACTCGTTGACCACGATCTTCTGGCCGATGAAGGAGCCGGCAAGCGTGGCTTCCGCCCAGGGCACGCCGAGCAAAAACGCCAGCGGCGCGAACAGCCAGCCGAGGATCATCTCGAGGCTCAGCGAGCCGAAGCCGAACCAGCCGCCCACGCCGCCGAGGATGCCGTTGATCAGCGCGATCAGGCCGATGAACGCCAGCAGCATCGCGCCGACGTTGGCGGCAAGCATCAGCCCCGAGGTCGCCCCGGCGGCCGCCGCGTCGAGCACGTTGGCGGGCTTGTCCTCCTGGGCCTGCAGCTCCTCGTCCACCTTGGTGACGTCGTCGCCGTCCTGGTTGTCCTGGGTTTCCGGCATGATCAGCTTGGCGAACAGAAGCCCGCCCGGGGCGGCCATGAAGGACGCCGCCACCAGGTACTCCATGGGAATGCCGAGCTGGGCGTAGCCCGCCAGCACCGAACCTGCGACCGAGGCGAGGCCGCCACACATCACCGCGAAGAGCTGCGACGGCGTCATGCGCGCGATGAACGGGCGCACCACCAGCGGCGCTTCGGTCTGGCCGACGAAGATGTTGGCGGTGGCCGAGAGCGATTCGGTGCGCGACGTGCCCAGCGCCTTCTGCAGCGCTCCGCCGAGGATGCGGATCACCCACTGCATGATGCCGAGGTAGTAGAGCACAGCGATCAGCGAGGAGAAGAAGATGATCACCGGCAGCACCTTCACGGCGAACACGAAGCCGACGTTGTCGACGTCACCAAGGCCCCCGAACAGAAAACCGATGCCGTCGTTGGCATACACCAGCACCTGGCTCACCCCGTTGGAGATGGTTTCCAGGAACACCTGGCCGAAGGGAATGTAGAGCACGAAGGCGCCGATGCCCGCCTGGATGGCGAAGGCGCCGAGCACCGTGCGCAGGCGAATGGACTTGCGGTCATAAGAGAACAGCAGGGCGATGGCGACCAGGGTGACCATGCCGACCAGGCTCATCAGGAGTGTCATAGGGAGATCCTTCGAGTTCGCGTGGCTCGCTTCGGGTTAGAGGACGTTGAGCTTGACCGAGTAGATCATGGCGTTCTGGTAAACGTCCGGCGCGCCCAGCTTGTTGTTCGAGTAGCGATACTGCACGCCGGTGGTGATCAAGGCCATCGGATGCCACCAGAGGCCCACGGCGCCGTTGGTGCCGGTGCTGCCGGCGGTGCCGTTGACGTAGTTCTGCTCGAGGTAGTCGCGATCGCGGTCGAAGGTCTGCTCGTGCCAGTTGGTCACGCTGAAGTTCTGGTCGAAGGCATCGAAATCGACGCCCGCCACCCAGCCGGCCATGTAGCCGTTCATGCCGGTGTAGCCATCGCTTTGCACCCGCGCCGGGCCGATGAAGGGCTTGAACCAGAGGCCGTTGTCGAACGTGGTACGATAGCCAAGCCCCAGGATCTGGTCCTGCTCGCGGCCATCGAAGCCGTAGTCGCGGAAATCGTAGACGTGAGCGTAAAGCGAGAAGGGCGTGTCGCCGAGATAAATGTGCGAGGTCACCTTGCCCGCGGTGCGGAAGTTGTCCTGACCGCCGCTCGACTCGTCGAACTGGTCGTTGGTCGGGTTCTCGAAATCGAAGAAGCCGTAGAACTCGCCCCAGTGGAAACCCACCGCGCCTTCGATCTCGACGTAGGTGAAGTCGCTCTTGGCAGCATTGCCGGCGGTGCGTCGTTCGGTACCGCTGGACCAGTCGAGGTAGTTCACCGAAACGTTGCCGAAGGACCAGAGCGGGTCGAAGGTGCCTGCGGCCTCATCGCTTGCGAATGCCGGTGTCAGCAAGGCGCCTGCCAGCAAGGTGCCGACCCCGCCTTGAAGGAGTGGGCGCGGGAATCGGGTAGAACGTCGAGTAGTCATTGAGGCCTCTAGATGGTCGTAGCGCGACCGCAGTGTGATTGTTGTAAGCGGTTCCAACAGGAGCGCGCTGAGTATTGTCGGGTGCGGGCTGGCGAATGTTAAAATTATAACATTCGGTGCTAAGTTTTTAACACCGGTTTGCGGCGACCGTCGACATTTCGTGAACGGGGGCTCGAACAACGGGGGAGGGGGCATGAGCGAACGTCGGGAACAGCGTTTCGAGCGTCTGAAGGAAGCGCTGGGCTGCCAGGGGGTGCTGCACCTTCGTGACGCGGCGAAGCTTTGCCAGGTGAGCGAAATGACCATTCGTCGTGATCTTCAGGCGAGCCCGGGGCTGATCGCCCTGATGGGCGGGCGCTTGTTCAAGGTGGCGTCGATGCCTCCGGTCTACGATCTCACCGAACAGGAGGCGCTGGGGCACGCGGTGAAGCATCGCCTTTGCCAGCGCACGCTGGATTTCATCGAGGAGGGTGACACGCTGTTCATCGACTGCGGCTCTACCCTGCAGCCGCTGCTTCCCTTGCTTGCGCGTTTTTCCGAACTCACCGTGGTGAGCTATGCCTTGAACGTCGCCAACCAGGTGGCGACGCTGCCCGGGGTGCGACTCATCCTTATGGGCGGGCTCTACTACGGCGCCTCGCAATCCTTTGGCGGCGACGGCGTGGCCGACGAGATCCGGCGCCTCGGCATCAACAAGGCGCTGATTTCCGCCGCAGGCGTGGACGCAAGGCAGGGCGTGAGCTGCTTTCACTTTCACGAAGTGGCGCCCAAGCGGGCGGCGATCGCCACCGCCGCGCGGCGAATTTTAGTCGTCGATAGGCGCAAAATGGGTGTCGTTCGACCAGCCTATTTTGCTACTCTTAGCGACTTCGATGTGGTGGTCACCGACGACGAGCAGATTTCAAAGCGATTTGAGATGGGCTTGCCGTGCGTGACGGGCATCGCAATCACTTAGCCAAGGCGCGGTATCTAGCGGTTTTTTTCGGGCAGGGTGCGGCAATGCGTCGCTTTCTGCGCGCAGTCGATCGGTAGAAAATATCGCTGCCTTTGTTTGTGCGTCAAGCGCACGCTAAGTTCGCTACCAACCCCATGCGGTAGCGCATATTTTTCCCGGTGTAATCAGGCGTTGCGCCTAGTGCTCTAGGAAAAATATGGGGTGCTAGTTGGTCCGCTATCATGGCCTGGCGTCTGACGCGCTGTGTAGTGACCGGTTTTGTAACGCAACTCTGACGAGATCGCACCATGCAACAACCCTCCAAATGGCGCAGGCGCGGCACGTTCTTCGTGCTCCTTGCGCTGTGCTTGCTGCTGGCAGGCTGTAGCTCGGCCCTGATGGATCCCAAGGGCGATATCGGTGAAGCGCAGCGTTCGCTGATTCTCAGTGCCTTTGGCTTGATGCTCATCGTGGTTATTCCCGTCATTGTGCTCACGATCGCTTTCGGTTGGCACTATCGGCGCAATAACACCGTCGCGCAGTACCTTCCGGATTGGGCACACTCCAACGTGATCGAGGCCATCGTGTGGCTGGTTCCGGTCGTCATCGTCGGTATCCTGGCGGTCATCACCTGGCGTTCCTCCCACGAGCTCGACCCTCACCGCCCGCTCGAAAGCGATCAGCCGACCCTCGAGATCCAGGCGATCTCGCTGGACTGGAAGTGGCTGTTCATCTATCCGGAGCAGGGCATCGCCACGGTCAACGAAGTCACCATTCCGGTCAACACGCCGGTACGCTTTCGCGTGAGCTCCGGCTCGGTGATGAACTCGCTGTTCATTCCGCGCCTGGGTACCCAGATCTACGCCATGGCGGGTATGGACAATGACGTCCACCTGATCGGCAACGAGATCGGTACCTACTGGGGTCGCTCCACCAACTACAGCGGTGCGGGCTTCGCCGGCATGGTCTTCGATGCCTACGTGACCTCCGACGAGGACTTCGAGGCATGGGTCGCGGACGTCGCGGCGTCCCCCAACGAGCTGACGTTCCCGGAAGGCTATTCCGAGCTCGCCGAGCGCTCCTCGTTCGATCCGGTCCAGTACTTCTCCAGCGTGACACCGGAGTTCTACGAGCGTCTGGTCAGCAGCTTCCATACAGGCACCGACCCGGAAACCGATACTCAGGATGCAGATCGCGCTCCAGCCGTCGATAGCAATGAAGCCTATCAAACGACCGAAAACCAAGAAGATGAGGTGGCCGAGGATGGCCAACTCATCAGCAATTAGGCGGGAGGGTAAGCCGTGTTCGGTAAACTAAGCTTTGACGCAATCCCCTTCCACGACCCGATTATCGTGGTCGTGGGCATAGGGATGATTCTCGGTGCCATCGCACTGGTGGCCGCTATCACTTACTTCCGTAAGTGGGGCTGGCTGTGGAACGAGTGGTTCACCTCGGTGGATCACAAGAAACTCGGCATCATGTACTTCATCGTGGCGCTGGTCATGCTGCTGCGCGGCTTTGCCGACGCGATCATGATGCGGACCCAGCAGATGGTGGCCGCCGGCGGTTCCATGGGCTTTCTACCCCCGGATCACTACGACCAGATCTTCACCGCCCACGGCGTGATCATGATCTTCTTCGTGGCGATGCCGATGGTCATCGGTCTGATGAACCTGGTGGTACCGCTGCAGATCGGTGCCCGTGACGTTGCCTTCCCGTTCTTGAACAACCTGAGCTTCTGGCTGTTCGCGGTCTCGGCCATCCTGATCAACATCTCCCTGGTCGTGGGTGAGTTCGCAACCACCGGCTGGCTCGCCTACGCGCCGCTATCAGGGATCGAGTACAGTCCCGGGGTCGGGGTGGATTACTGGATATGGGCGCTGCAGATATCCGGTATCGGCACGACCCTGACCGGTATCAACTTCTTCGTCACCATCCTGAAGATGCGCACCAAGGGCATGACGCTGTTCCGCATGCCGATCTTCACCTGGACCTCGCTTTGCGCGAACATCCTGATCATCGCCTCGTTCCCGATTCTGACGGCGACCATCGCGATGCTGACGCTGGATCGTTACTTCGGCATGAACTTCTTCACCAACGAGCTTGGCGGCAACGTGATGATGTACGTCAACTTGATCTGGGCGTGGGGGCATCCTGAGGTCTACATCCTGATCCTGCCGGCCTTCGGTGTGTTCTCCGAGGTCATCGCGACCTTCGCCCGCAAGCGTCTGTTCGGCTACCACACCATGGTGTGGGCGACCGTGGCGATCACCGTGCTTTCGTTCATCGTCTGGCTGCACCACTTCTTCACCATGGGCGCCGGTGCCAACGTCAATGCCTTCTTCGGCATCATGACGATGATCATCGCGATCCCGACCGGGGTTAAGGTCTTCAACTGGATCTTCACCATCTTCCGTGGCCGTCTGGAGATGACCTCTCCGGTACTGTGGACGCTCGGCTTCATCATCACCTTCACCATCGGTGGCATGACCGGGGTGATGCTGGCTCTGCCGGCGGCGAACTTCGTGCTGCACAACAGCCTGTTCGTCATCGCGCACTTCCACAACGTGATCATCGGCGGTGTTCTGTTCGGCATGCTGGCGGGTCTGACCTACTGGTTCCCGAAAGCCTTCGGCTTCAAGCTGGACGAGAAGTGGGGCAAGCGCTCCTTCTGGTTCTGGATCATCGGCTTCTACACCGCGTTCATGCCGCTTTACGTGCTGAGCTTCTACGGTGCGGCGCGTCGCATGCAGTCCTACCCGAACGCCGAATGGCAGCCTTGGATGATCGTGGCCTGGGTCGGTGCGGTCCTGATCGCCTGTGGTATCGCCTGTACCATCATCCAGTTCTACGTCAGTGTGCGTGATCGCAAGAAGAACGCCGACGTCACCGGCGACCCGTGGGATGCCCGTACCCTCGAGTGGTCCACCTCGTCTCCGGCGCCGTTCTACAACTTCGCGCACGAGCCGACCGTGGGTGACATCGACAGCTTCTGGACCCAGAAGCAGCGCGGTCTCGAGCAGGCGGAGCAAAAGGCCTACCACGATATCCACATGCCCAAGAACACCCATGCCGGTCCGATCATCAGCGTCTTCGCCATGATCTTCGGCTTCGCGATGATCTGGCATATCTGGTGGCTGGCGATCGTCGGCGCCGTGGGTACGCTGGTGAGCTTCCTGGCCCGCGTGTTTAACGACGACATCGACTACTATGTGCCCGCCGCCGAAGTCGAGCGGATCGAACAGGCGCATCTCAAGCGTGTGGAGGCACACTCGTAATGGCGACAGATACACTGCACCACGGCGCCCATGCGGGTGACCACGAGGATCATGATCACCACGAGCATCACGATGTAGCGGGTACCAAGGTATTCGGCTTCTGGGTCTACCTGATGAGTGACCTGGTGATCTTCGGAACGCTGTTCGCCACCTACGCCGTGCTCATGAGGGGCACGGCGGGCGGGCCGACCGGCGCGGACATCTTCGAGCTGCCGCTGATCCTGTTCGGTACCTTTGCCCTGTTGATCAGTAGTTTCACCTTCGGCATGGGCGTTCTGGCCATGAACGCCAACCGGGTCGGCCAGCTGAAGATGTGGCTGGTGGTGACCTTCGTGCTGGGCCTGATGTTCCTCGGGATGGAAGTCTACGAATTCCATCACCTGATCCATGAAGGGTACGGTCCGGACCGCAGTGCCTTCCTCTCGGCGTTCTTCACGCTGGTGGGCACCCACGGCCTGCACGTCACCTTCGGCATGATCTGGATCCTGGTGATGCTGGTTCAACTCCAGACCAAGGGCATCAATGCCGCCACGCGTCCGCGTATCCTGTGCCTGAGCCTGTTCTGGCACTTCCTGGATATCGTCTGGATCTGCGTCTTCTCCTTCGTCTACCTGATGGGAGTGCTTTGAGATGAGCTCTGCTTCTATTGAACCGGCGAGCGCCCACGGTTCCACCAAGTCCTACGTACTGGGTCTGGTCCTGTCGCTGGTCCTGACGATCATCCCCTTCGGCGCCGTGATGATGGGTGCGTTCAGCACCCCCGTCACCGTCTGGATCATCGTCATCACCGCGGTCCTTCAGATGCTGGTCCAGCTGGTCATGTTCATGCACCTGAACACCAAGGCGGACGAAGGATGGAACATGATGTCCTTCGTGTTCACTGTCTCGATTCTCGCCCTCGTGGTAGGAGGCTCCCTGTGGATCATGCATCATCTGCACATCAACATGATGATCGGCTAACCACGATGCCCAGCCGGCGGCAGGATCTTCTGGAGCTCACCAAACCCGGTATCATCGGCGGCAATCTGATTGCCGCCATCGGGGGCTACTTCCTGGCCGCCCAGGGGCAGTTCGACCTGATGACCTTCGTCGCGGTGCTGCTCGGCATCGCGCTGATCATCGGCTCGGCCTGCGCTTGCAACAATGTGATCGATCGCGATATCGATGCCCTGATGGCGCGCACGCGCCATCGCCCGCTGGTACGCGGCAGTGTGTCGATCACCCTGGCGCTGGGGCTCTCGGCGCTTTTGGGCGTGTGCGGTGTGGTGTGCCTGGCACTCGGCACCAACGGCTTGACCGTGGCACTCGCCGTCATCGGCTGGGGCGTGTACGTGGGCATCTACAGCCTCTACATGAAGCGGCACTCCGAGTACGGTACCCTGGTCGGCAGCCTCTCCGGGGCGATGCCGCCGGTGGTGGGTTACTGCGCGGTGACCGGGACCTTCGACAGCGGCGCGATCGCGCTTCTGGTGATCTTCTGCCTGTGGCAGATGCCGCACTCCTACGCCATCGCGATCTTCCGCTACGCGGACTATCAGCGGGCGTCGATTCCGGTACTGCCGGTGGTGCGCGGCATCAAGACCGCCAAGCATCACATCCTCGGCTACATCGTGGCGTTCATTCCCGCGTCTTTGGCGCTGGGGCTGGCGAGCCAGGCCGGCATCGGCTACCTGTGCGTGGCGTTGGTGATGGGCTGCTACTGGCTCTACCTGGCACTGCGCGGCTATCGTCTCAACGACGATGTGCGCTGGGCCAAGCAGGTCTTCGGCGTCTCCATCCTGACCATCACGGCGATGAGCCTGGTGATGGTGCTCGAAGCGGTGGTGCCGCTGGTTTGATACGCAGGTGACCGCCGAAAAAAACGCCCCGAGGCCAAGCCTTGGGGCGTTTTTCGTTGGGCGTGATGAACGCTTTGATCAGCCGTTGCGCTGACCGGCCTGGATCGCGGTCAGGGCGATGGTGTAGACGATGTCGTCGACCAGCGCGCCGCGGGAAAGATCGTTCACCGGCTTGTTGAGACCCTGCAGCATCGGGCCGACGCTCACCACCTGTGCGCTTCGCTGCACCGCCTTGTAAGTGGTATTGCCGGTGTTCAGGTCCGGAAAGACGAACACCGTGGCCCGACCCGCCACCGGGGAGTCCGGTGCCTTCTGCTTGCCGACGCTCTCGATCGCCGCGGCGTCGTACTGCAGCGGGCCGTCGATGGCCAGGTGCGGGGCGCGCTCGCGGGCGATGCGGGTCGCCTCGCGCACCTTGTCCACGTCCACGCCGCTGCCGGAGTCGCCGGTCGAGTAGCTGATCATGGCTACTCTCGGCTCGATGCCGAAGGCCTCGGCGGAGCGCGCGCTCTGAAGGGCGATCTCCGCCAGCGTCTCGGCGTCCGGGTCCGGGTTCACCGCGCAGTCGCCGTAGACCACCACCTGCTCCGGCAACAGCATGAAGAAGATCGACGACACCTGGTTGTACTCCGGCGCGGTCTTGATCAGCTGGAACGCCGGACGCACGGTGTTGGCGGTGGTGTGGATCGCCCCGGACACCAGGCCGTCCACCTCGTCCATGGCGAGCATCATGGTGCCCAGCACCACGTTGTCCTGAAGCTGGGCCTCGGCGGTGAGCTCGTTGAGCTTGCCCCGGCGGCGCTCCACCATCGGGCCGACATAGCTTGCCCGGGTGCTTTCCGGGTCGATGATGGCAAGCTCCTCGGGCAGCGTCAGCCCGCGATGGCGGGCGACGTTCTCGATCTCTTCGCGCTGGCCCAGAAGCACGCAGTCCGCGATGCCCCGGCGCTGACAGATGATGGCCGCTTCCACGGTGCGGGGTTCGTTGCCCTCCGGCAGCACGATGCGCTTTTTGACCTGCTGGGCCTGCTTGACGAGCTGAAAGCGAAACGCCGAGGGCGACAGTCGTCGGGTGTAACCGCTGGAAAGGTTGGCCTTGAGCCAGTCCAGGTCCATGTGAGCGGCAACGTAGCGAGCCACTTGCTCGGCACGCTCGAAATCGTCCAGAGGGATTTCGCGGTTGATCTGGGTCAGGTTCTGGGCGGTGGTGAGGCTATCGGTTTCGACCGCCAGCACCGGCAGGCCCGTGCGCAGCGCAGGCCGGCACATCTCGATCATGCTGTCGTTGGGCATGAAGCCGTTGGTGAGCAGCACCCCGGCGAGCTTGGTGCCGTTCATGGTGGCGAGGGCGGTGGCGAGGATCACGTCGTCGCGGTCCCCCGAGGCCACCACGAGACTGCCCGGCGTGAAGATGTGCAGCGCATTCGCCGCGCTTCGCGCGCACAGGCTCGTCGACATCACCCGGCGCCCGGCGGCATCGCCCTCGTTGAGCAGCCGAGCGTCCAGCGCTCGGGCCACATCCAGGGTGCGCGGGGCGGTCAGGGTCTTGCTCAGGGGCACGATGCCGATCAGGTGGAAGCTTTCCGTGGCCAGGAAGGGCGAGTAGCGACGAAGCTCCTCGAGCACCGGCTCCTCGAGCTGGGGCTTGACCGTGCCCGGGGCGGCGGAAAGCTCGTCCTCGTGGCCGCCGTAGGGCAGGTTCTTCATGCGCATCAGGATGCCGCCCAGGGTGCGCTTGGAACTCACGCCGCCGAAGCTTCGCGCGTGCATGTCGAGCTCTTCCGCCAGGCGCTGGGGCTCGTGGAGGTCCCCGGTACTGACCAGGATGATGCGCGCGTTCAGGGCGTGGGCCAGCTGGGCGTTGGTCTGGGTAGCGTAGGTGGTGTGCTGGGTGGGCACCACGCCCTCGACCACCACCAGATCGAGTGCCGAGCCGTCACGGTAGGCCTGGCGGGTGACCTGGTCGAACAGTTCGACCACGTCCTCCATCAGCTCGTCGGTCTGGTCATCGCGCAGAAGACGCTCCAGGCGCGCCTGGGAGATCGGCGAGGGTGGGCGCTGGTTGAGGGTGCGCGAGACCAGCGCCGTCGAACGGTCGAGCCCCGGCCCGTTGAGCTCGTTCTGCATGAAGGGCTTGAGAAAGCCCGCCTTCAGACCGATGGTATC
The DNA here is from genome assembly GCF_024158685.1 of Halomonas sp. 707D4. Classification (NCBI taxonomy): domain Bacteria; kingdom Pseudomonadati; phylum Pseudomonadota; class Gammaproteobacteria; order Oceanospirillales; family Halomonadaceae; genus Halomonas; species Halomonas sp. 707D4. The sequence continues at coordinate 11,732 of NZ_JAMZBD010000041.1, forward strand.
CAGTGCCTGGATGAGGCCCAGGCAGGCCGAGGTGAGCCCGGCGCCGGCGCTGGTAGGTACCAGCAGGATGGCCTGGGGTTGATCGCTTGTACTATTCATAGAAACGTCTCCAGGCATTGGCGGGTTTCCAGGGCGATGCGGCCCTCTTCGTCGGTGGGGATCACCC
>NZ_JAMZBD010000042.1:0-11890 GCF_024158685.1 Halomonas sp. 707D4
CTGTTCGGCATCAAGGCGGGCAGCCACTGGAAGGGCGCGACCACCGACATCGTCACCCACGAATACGTCAACGGGCGGCGCACGCAGATGGTGGACACGTTCCGGGTATACGACTCCTTCGAGCACGCCTTCACCGACTACGCCAACCTGATCGGCAACAACCCGCGCTACAAGGGCGTGGTCGAGGCGCCCAACGCCATCCAGGCGGCCCACGCGCTCCAGCGCGGCGGCTACGCCACCGACCCGCGCTATGCCGAGAAGCTCGTGGCGGTGATGAACACCCTGGGGCCGCTGCCTGCCGCGCAGGATTTTCTGGCCGATGCGCGTTGAGCCATTCAAGTTTCACCGCCGACCGCCGATAGACCAAGCATCGGCTTGAGGAATTGACTATGAGCATGTTTTCGATCGGTTTGAGCGGCCTCAATGCGGCGCAGAGTGCTCTCACGGCCACCAGCAACAACGTCAGCAACGTGTTTACGCCGGGCTACAACCGCGAAATCACCCTGCTGGGCGAAACCAAGATGGGCAAGGGGGTGCAGGTCAATGCTATCGAGCGCCAGTTCAATACCTATGTCGCCAGCCAGCTGAACAACGCCAAGACCCAGTCAAGCGCCCTGCAGACCTACAACAACCAGGTCTCGCAGATCGACAACCTGCTGGCCGACCGTGCCGCCGGCCTGTCACCGCTTATGCAGGGGTTCTTCTCCTCTCTCGAGGACCTGGCCAGCGCCCCGTCCGATCCGGCGTCCCGGCAAGGTGTGCTGGGTACGGCGAATACCTTGAGTGCGCAGTTTCGCGCCTTCGACGGCTACCTGCAGGACATGCAGGACAATATCAATGGCCAGATCAAGGACGAAGTCACCCAGATCAACAATACGCTCAAGCAGATCGCCGATTTCAACAAGGAGATTTCGCTGGCCCGTGCGCGCAGCGGCGAAGCGCCCAACAGTCTTCTCAATCAGCGCGACCAATTGGTGTCCGAGCTCAATGAGCGGATGGATGTACGACTCAACATCCAGGATGGCAAGTCCTACAACATCAGCTTGCCGGATGGGCAACCGCTGGTCGTGGGAGCCGATGCCTTCAGGCTCGATACGCTGAGGTCCGATACCGATCCGCAGCGACTGGTCGTCGGCTACAGCGATGGGCGAGGCAACGTCAATGCCCTGCAGGAGTCGACCATCAAGGGTGGGGCGCTGGGCGGGCTGATGAGCTTCCGCTCGGAAACCCTGGACAAGACCCAGAACCAGATCGGCCAGCTCGCGGTATCGCTCTCCGTGGCCTTCAACGAGCAGCACAAGCAGGGGGTCGATCTCAACGGCCAGGTGGGGGGCGACTTCTTCATGGTGCGCGACCCCGAGATCTATGGCTCCAAAGGCAACAGCGGCGATGCGAGTGTGTCGGCGCAGTTCGATCCCGATACCATCGACCAGCTGCGTGCCAGCGACTATACGGTCCGCTTCGACGGCAGCGTGCCGGTCGTGACGCGAGGCGATAGCCGTGCCGTGGTCACCGATGCCGACTGGAATGCCCAGACCCAGGAGCTCACCTTCGGTGGCATGAAGTTGACCTTCGACGGCACGCCGGTGGATGGTGATCGCTTCGAAGTCCAGCCCGTGCGCCGCGCCGCCAACGGCATGCAGGTGGCGATCACCGATGTCGACAAGATCGCGGCGGCGGACGCTGGCTTCGACGGGACCGGGGGCAGCCCGCTCAACTCCCTCACCCGTAGCGGCAACCTCGACGTCAGTGGCCTGACCTCTTCGCCGACGGCGTTCTCCGCCAACAAGCGCTACGAGCTGCAGGTGAGCGACGACGGCAAGCTGAGCGTCAGCCCGCAGGCCAGCGTCCGGGTCAACGGCAATGCCTTCGACCCGACCGCCGACGGTGCCGTGCTCGAAGCCGGCGATGAGGTCACCATCGACGGCGTGAGCTTCACCCTCGATGCGCTGCCGGGCGAGGACGAAACCGCCACGCTGACGGTCAGCCAGAACATCATTTCCGCCAATGGCGACAACCGCAATGCGCTTGCCCTGCAGGAGCTGCAGGGCAAGCGCGTGGTCGGCGGGGTCTCCTCGGTGAGCTCGGCCTACGCCTCCATCGTCAGCGACGTGGGCAACCGCGCCAACATCACCCAGGTCAACCTCGATGCGCGCCAGGGGCTCACCGACCAGCTGCGCGCCGTCCAGCAGTCGGAGTCCGGCGTGAACCTGGACGAGGAAGCGGCCAACCTGATCCGCTACCAGCAGTTCTACATGGCCAACGCCCGCGTGATCGATACCGCGGGAACGATCATGGACACCATCTTGAACCTGCGCAGCTGAGTGAGGAGCGTCGAGTATGCGTATTAGCAGCGTCACCATGTTCGAGAAGAGCACCGCCTCGATGAATCGCCAGCAGAGCGATTTCCTGCGCGTCAGCCAGCAGATCGCCAGCGGGCGCAGGGTCGTCAACCCGTCCGACGACCCGCAGGCCGCCGCGCGCGCGGTGGGGGTCGACCAGTCGATGGCGATCAACGAGCAGTACACGAACTCGCGGGTCTCCGCGCGCAACTCCCTCGCCCAGACCGAGAGCGTGCTCAACAGCGTCAGCGACGCGGTGACCCGCGCCAAGACGCTGCTGATCCAGGCCTCGAGCGATACCTTGAGCGACGCCGACCGCCAGTCGATCTCCAGCGAACTCAAGGGCGTCTATGAGACGCTGATCGGCCAGGCCAATGCCACCGACGGCAACGGCCGGTACCTGTTCGGTGGGTACAAGGATGATGCCCCGCCGTTTTTCAAGAATGACAGCGGCAAGGTCGAATATCGGGGCGACGCCTCGGCGCGGGAGCAGCAGGTCGACGCCTCGCGGCGCATGCCGGTCGCAGAGAACGGCCGATCGATCTTCCAGAGCGTGGCGAGCAATGCAAGCTATATCGCCAAGGCGAACCCGGACAATACCGGAAACGTCACGTTCGCCGGCCTGTCGGTCAAGGACTCTTCCGATGCGAACTTCGGCGCGAGCTTCACCGTTCGGTTCGAGGAGAACACCGCAGGCGAAGGGTTCGTCTATCGCGTGGAAGGGCCCGAAGGAGAACTCACCAACGGCGCATATACGGGAGACGGCCAGCAGATCGCCTTTGGCGGCGTGAGCCTGACCCTGACCGGCACCCCCGAAGTGGGAGATGAGATCAGCGTGGCCCGCGCCGGAAGCGCCGAGCAGCCGGCGGATCTTTTCAAGACATTGGAAGCCGTGATCGGTGTGCTGGAAAATCCCGCCGAGACCGATGCGGAAAAGGCGGCGCTGCGCAATACGCTGAACACGTCGATGCGCGAGCTGGACAACGCCCTGGACAACGTGCTCACCGTGCGCGCCTCCGCTGGCGCCCGGCTCAACGAGCTGGACGTCATCGATGCGGTGGGCAGCAATCGCATGATGAACTATGCCCAGACGCTGTCGGACCTGGTCGATCTGGACTACGCCGAGGCGATCTCGGAGTACAGCCTGCGCCAGGTCGGCCTGCAGGCCTCCCAGCGCACCTTCGTCGAAATGAAGAGCATGTCGCTGTTCAACTACATGTAGTGCGCCCAGGTAGTCCACCTCGGCACTCGCCGAGGCCCGACGCCGCTTCCCCTTGGGGAAGCGGCGTTTTCGTCAGGGGGTCGCCATGACCTCGATCAGACTCTGCATGAATGCCAGCCCCTGGCTGAACAGCGGCTGCAGAAAGCGCCCGATGTCGGACATCAGCACCATCAACAGCACCAGCCCCACCGTGAGCGAGGTGGGGAAGCCGATATTGAACACGGTGAGCTGCGGCGCCGAGCGGTTGAGAATCCCCAGCGACAGGCTGATGATCAGAAGCGAGGCTACCAGTGGCAGCGCCAGCAGCATGCCCGAGGCGAAGATGGTGCCGGCGTAGCGGGCGAGCAGCTCGAAGGCATCGGGATTCAGGCCACCAAAGCCCACCGGCAGCGTCTGGAAGCTCATGATCAGCGTCTCCAGCACCATCAGGTGGCCGTTGAGCGCCAGGAACATCAGCAGCGTGATCATGTAGAGAATGCGCGACAGCACCATGATGTTGGTGCCGCTGGAGGGGTCGAAGAAGCTCGCGAAGGCCAGGCCCATCTGCAGCCCGATGAACTCCCCGGCCGCCTGCACCGCGGCGAAGACGATGTGCATCACCAGCCCGATCGCAAGGCCGATCAGCAGCTGCTCGATCATGATGCCGAGACTCGCCCAGGAGAGGAGCGGCACGCCGGGCATGGCGGGCAGCAAAGGGGCGATCGCCACGGCCACCAGCGCGGCCAGCCCGACCTTGGCCTGATTGGGGATGCTCGAGTGGCCCCAGAGCGGCGCGACCGCCATGAAGGCGGTGATGCGCACGAAGGGCCACAGAAAGGCCACGAGCCAAGCCTGGAGCTGGGCGAAGGTGACCTCGACCACGCTACATCACCATGCTGGGGATGTTGACGAACAGGCGATAGGTGAAGTCGGTGATCAAGCCGATCAGCCAGGGGCCGGCCAGTACCAGGACCGCAAAGACCGCCAGGATCTTCGGGATGAAGGTCAGCGTCATCTCGTTGATCTGGGTGGCGGCCTGGAACAGGCTGATGATCAGGCCGGTGAACAGGGCCGCCAGCAGCACCGGCGCGCCCATGAACAGGGTCAGGCGCATGCCCTGGTAGGCGATGCTCATTACGGTTTCGGGGGTCATGGGGGCTCCTCGTCGGATACCGTTAGCGTGGCACTAGAGCATGTAGAAGCTTTCGGCGAGCGAGCCGATGATCAGCTGCCAGCCGTCCACCAGCACGAACAGCATCAGCTTGAAGGGCAGCGAGATGGTCACCGGCGGTACCATCATCATGCCCAGCGCCATCAGGGTGCTGGCCACGACAAGGTCGATGATCAGAAACGGAATGAAGATGGTGAAGCCGATCTGGAAGGCGGTCTTCAGCTCGCTGGTCACGAACGCCGGCAGCAGCACACGCATGGGCAGCTCTTCCGGCCCCTGCATCGGCCCGACGTCGGCCAGGCGCACGAACAGCGCGAGATCCGGCTCGCGGGTCTGTGCCAGCATGAACTCGCGAAAGGGAATCTGGGCGCGTACCAGGAACTCCTCGAAATTGATCGCCTCGGTGGAGAGCGGCTGCCAGGCGGTGTCGTACACCTGGGAGAGCACCGGCGACATGATGAAGAACGTCAGAAACAGCGCGATGCCCAGCAGTACCTGGTTGGGCGGCGTGGCCTGGGTGCCCATGGCGGTCCGCAGAAGGCTCAGCACGATGATGATGCGCGTGAAGCTGGTCATCATCAAAAGCATCGCCGGCAGGAAGGCCAGCGAGCTCAAGAGCAGCAGCGTCTGCAGCGACAGCGACCACTGCTGGCCGCCATCCTCCAGCGGCTGCGAGACGAAGCCGGGCAGCGTCTGGGCCTGGGCGGGCAGCGCCAGGCAAGCGAGCGTCAGCAGGGCGAGGGCGAGCCACCCGCGATGGGGTCGGGGGAAGAGCATGGCGTTTCTCATGACGTGGAAGACGGGCCGGGCTGCGAGGGGCGCTTTCCCAGCGCCTTCGCCAGGCGCTGGGAAAAACCGGCGCTCGCCTCGCGCGAGGCGACCGGGCGATCGACCGGGGCCGGGCGTTCGTACAGCTTGGTGATGCGCCCGCCGCTCACGCCGACCACCAGCCAGGTATCCTCGATCTCGACGACGACCACGCGCTCGCGGCTCCCCACTGCCGTGGAGCCCACGACCTTGAGCCGCGCGCCGCTTTCGAAGCGCTGCTGCTGGACCCGCTTCAGGGCCGCCGTGCACAGCAGGATGATGGCGATGACCAGAGCCAGCGCCGCCGCGGTCTTGCCGAGGGCGGCTATGCCCATCAGGGCATCGCCCCCCAGCGCATCGATCGACTCGGTCGACGTGGTGGCGACACTCATCGGTTGAGCTTGTGGATGCGCTCGGAGGGAGTGATGATCTCGGTGATGCGGATGCCGTACTTGTCCTCCACCACGACCACCTCGCCCTGGGCGATCAGATAGCCGTTGATCAGGATATCCATCGGCTCGCCGGCCAGACCCTCGAGCTCGATCACCGAGCCCTGGGCCAGCTCCAGCAGCTGCTTGATGGTCAGCTTGGTACGCCCGAGCTCGACGGTGAGCTTGACCGGGATATCCATGATCATTTCGAGATCACGCGCCGCCGTGGCGCCGTTTTCGCCGCTGAGCGGGCGAAACAGCTCGTCGCTCGCCGCCTTGGCGACGGGCGGTTCGGGTTCCGCTGCCGGGACATTCTCCGCTTGCTCGGCGGCTTCCTGTTCGGCCATCGCCGCCGCCCAGGGGTCCTCTTCGGCGGCATCGCCCTCGGGGGCCTGTTCCGACATGGCGCTGGCCCAATCGTCGTCGGAAATGGGCTGATCGGGTTTGTTGGGATCAGTCATGGGTTGGTTCCTTGGCTTGGCGTCGCGTCGACCCCTTGATGAAGTCCTTCGAGGACGCGTTGTTCATGGCGCCGTGATCGATCAGGCGCAGCACGCGCAGCGCGCGGTTCTGGCGCTGGCTGCCGTACTCGCACTCCATGACGGGCACGCCGTCGACGCTGGCCGTCACGGTGCCGGGGATCTCCATGGGCAGGACATCCCCCTTCTTGAGGCCCATCACCTGGGCGATGCGGCTGGGGATCCGGGCGAACTCGGCGATCAGCTCCACCTCGGACTGGCGGATCTCGCCGGCCATGCGTCGCGACCAGGTGCCGTCGTGATCGTGGTTGCTGTCGTTGATCGGGTTGGCCAGCAGGTCGCGCAGCGGCTCGATCATGGCGTAGGGCATGCAGATCTGGAAGCTGCTGGAAAGATTGCCCACCTCGATGTTGAACTTGGTGTTCACCACGATCTCGTTGGGAGAACTCGTGATGTTGGCGAACTTCGACTGCACCTCGGAGCGCAGGTAGCTCACCTCCAGCGGGAAGACCACCTTCCAGGCCTCCTGGTAGGCATCGATCGCCAGATTGAGCAGGCGCTGGATGATGCGCTGCTCGGTATTGGTGAATTCGCGCCCGTCGGACTTGGTGACGAAGCGACCGTCGCCGCCGAACAGGTTGTCCACCACCATGAACACCAGGTTCGGCGGGAACACCACCAGAGTCGAGCCGCGCAGCGGCTTCATCGACACGATGTTCAGGTTGGTGGGCACCGGCGTGTTGCGCGAGAACTCGCTGAAGCTCTGGTAGCGCACCGACTCCACCGTGATGTCGGCGCTGCGCCGAATCAGGTTGAACAGGCCGTTGCGAAAATAGCGCGCGAAGCGCTCGTTGATGAAATCCAGCGCATGCAGACGCTCGCGGATCACCCGATGCTGGGTGGCCGGATCGTAGGGACGAATGCGCTGCTCGTCCTTCGCGGCAGACGACGACCCACCGGCGGGCTCGTCGTCTCCGCTCACCCCTTTCAACAGGGCGTCGATTTCTTCCTGGGACAGTAGATCGTCCTGTGACATGAACGGCTCCCGCGCCCGAGGTTATTGCACGATGAAATCGGTGAACAGCACTTCCTGAAGATCGAGGGGCGGCTGGTTCTCGACGAGCGGCACGTTCAGCCGGCCGATGATCGCCTGGGCGAGCGCCTCCTTGCCTTCGACGGAAGTGAGCTCGCTCGCCTGCTTGCCGGATAGAAGGATCAGCAGGCGGCTGCGCACCTGGGGCATGTGCTCCTCGATGATCTTCTTGCTCTGCTCGTCGCCGACCCGCAGCGTGATGCCGGTGTAGAGCAGGCGCGAACCGTAACGGTCATCCGACAGGTTGACCGTGAAGGGCTCGATGCGCGTGAACACGGGCGGCTCCGGTTTGGCGGCCACCTGGGTCTGACCGGCCTCGCCCTCGCCGCCATGGCCCAGCACCATGTAGATCGCCGCGGCCGCGCCCAGCGACGAGAGCACGACCAGCACGATCATTATCCAGAGCAGTTTCCTGGATCCACCGCTTGCTTCTGCCATTGACTAATCCCATGATCCTTGCGCATGACGAATGCCATGCATTATGCCTAATGCGCCAGCCGCTTAAGAAATGAACAGGCTCCTTGGGAGTGCCTATCTTTCGGTTTAGCCGCGGCGGGCGGCGAGTGTGAAGAAGCCCGTGACGGGCTTCAGGCGTAGAGGTCGACCCGCCCGTCAAGCACGATGCTTGCCGGGGTCGGGACGAGTCCTTCTACCTCATCATCGGCCGAGCTGGCCCCGCCTTGAGCCGAGCCGCCCGACTGGGCAAACGCTTCCCGGTCGGAGGCGTTTTGCTGGCCGACCGAGGTGTCGCCCAGCGCGATGCCCTGCTCGGCGAGCGCCTCGCGCAGCTGGGGAATGGCCTGCTCGATGACCTGGCGCACCTGGGCATGCGCCGAGAAGAACTGGGCCTGGGTGCCGTGCTCGCCCATCTTTAGGGAGATCGACAGCGGACCGAGCTCCGCCGGGTGCAGCTCGAGCTTGACGTGCTGCTCGCCGCCGCGCTGGGTGAGATGAATCATCTGCTGGCCGAGCTTCTCGGCAAAGCCCGGGTGGGTGACCGGGGTGGTGATGATGGTTGCGGGTGCCGCCGCCGCAGGCGTAGCCTGCGCGCTGTTCGGCATCGGCGCCTCGGCGCCGCTCGGCAGCGCCTGACCCATGCCCTGGGCAAGAGGCACCATCTCGCCGGCGCCGGGCATCGGCGCGACCGGCATCGACTCCCCGCCGGTAGCAAGGAGCGCGGTTTGGGCGAGACCAGAGAGCGTCAGCGGTGGCTGGTTGAGGACGGCGGGAGCAGGCTGGAGCGTGCGTGGCTCACCGCTCGATGGCAGGCCCGGGGCCTGCATTTCTCGTGCCGGCTCACCGCGCAGCGCAGTCAGGGCGGCGAGTATCTTGGTCGTGGCCTCCTTCAGTGCCGGTGCCGTCTCTGCCTCGCCGGACGCGACATCACTCACGGGAGCGTTGAAGGCGGCCATCAGCGCCAGGCGCGAAGTGACTTCGTCGAGGGGCGTCGATGAACTGCGTGAGTCGAGCGCTTCGGCATCGGTGGCGGTAGCGCCTTGGGTCAGAGTGCTCGGCAGCGTGGAGAAGATCTCGCGCGAAGCGAGCGGCTGGTCGCTTCGCGCCAGTCCACCGAATGCTGCCAGCAGATCACCGAAGGCCTCGGCCATCGGCTTGTCCTCGGCAGCAGCGCTCAACGCTTCTTCGGTGGCGAGGTAAAGCGCCCCGAGCGAGGCGTCGTCGAGAGTCTCGACATCGACCTCCAGCGCCGCCAGGGCGTCGCGAAACGCTTCGAGCGCTGCCTCGGTCGGTACTGACAAGGCATCGAGCGTCTCGCTCGGGCCATCGAGTGCCAGCTCACTGGGCGGCGTGTCACCAAGAAGGTCGAAGGCCTGGCGCAGCGTGGACTGAAAGCCTTCCGGTGCGCTCGGGGCGGCACCTTGGCCGGGCAGCGCGGCGCGCGCGCCGGACAGGCTCGACGTGGCGGACAGCAGAAGCGATAGGTTCATGGCGATGGCCTCCTGTTACTGCGATCGGTCCGGCGAGCGGCGAGCGCTCTGGCCGGTCACGAACTCGTCGTTGGCTTTCTGGTCGGCACGCTCCTGGCGGCGATGCTCCTCGAGCAGCCGGCGCGAGGCGAGGGTGTCGAACGAGGAGAGCTTGCGCTGCTCCTGTTGCCAGTGCTGCTGGCTCTGCTGCACGCGCTTTTGCTGGGCGGTCAGCGCCTGGCGCGCGCGGCTGAGCGCGGCGTCGAGCGAGGCCAGAAACTGCTGGTAGTTGAACATGGTCGCCGGGTCGATCCCTTCGCGCATCGCCTTCTGCAGCCGCTCGGCGTACTCGGCGCGGTAGCGGCTGAGCGAGTCGAGCTGGGTCTGGGTCTGCTGCTGGCTTTGACGCTCCTCGGCCAGCAGCTTGCCGGCCTGATCGCGGGCATCGCGGGCAAGGTCGGTCAGTATGTCGAGCTGTGAATGACGCATTTAGCCTCCCACCACGTTCGCTAGTGCCTGTCGTGACGCCTCGAGCGTCGCGCGCTCGTCGATGCGCTGCTGCAGGAATCGCTCGAGCTCCGGAAAGAGATTCACCGCCTCGTCGAGCCTCGGATCATGGCCCGGACTGTAGGCGCCCACGCTGATCAGGTCGCGGTTGCGCTGATAGCGCGAAAAGAGCTGCTTGAAGGTGCGCGCCCGATTGATCTGCTCGTCGGTCGCCACCGCGTTCATCGCCCGGCTGATCGAAGCCTCGATGTCGATGGCCGGGTAGTGACCCGCCTCCGCGAGACTGCGCGAGAGCACGATATGGCCATCCAGGATCGCCCGGGCGGAGTCGGCGATCGGGTCCTGCTGGTCGTCGCCCTCGGTGAGCACGGTGTAGAACGCCGTGATCGAGCCGCCGCCGCGCTCGGCATTGCCGGCCCGCTCGACCAGCCCCGGCAGCTTGGCGAACACCGACGGCGGATAACCCTTGGTCGCCGGCGGCTCGCCGATGGCGAGTGCGATCTCGCGCTGGGCCATGGCGTAACGTGTCAGCGAATCCATGATCAACAGCACGTTGCGCCCGCTGTCGCGAAAACCTTCGGCCAGACGCGTGGCGTAGGCCGCACCCTGCAGGCGCTGCAGCGGCGAGGTGTCCGCTGGCGCCGCGACCACCACCGAGCGCCGCCGCCCCTCCGGGCCGAGGATGTTGTCGATGAAGTCCTGCACCTCGCGGCCGCGCTCGCCGATCAGGCCGACCACGATGACGTCCGCCTGGGTATAGCGCGCCATCATGCCCAGAAGCACCGACTTGCCCACGCCGGAGCCTGCGAACAGCCCCATGCGCTGGCCCTTGCCGACGCTCAACAGCGCGTTGATCGCCCGGATACCGACATCGATCGGGGTATCGATCGGCGCGCGGGACAGCGGGTTGAGCGGCGCGGTGTGCAGCGTGGCGCGCGGCACTTCATCGATCCCTTCGCGATCGTCCAGCGGGTTGCCGTTGCCGTCGAGTACCCGACCCAGGAGTTCCTCGCCGACGGGAAAGCGCCGCGCGCTATGGCCTACGCCATCCACCAGCGGCGAGACGCGGGCGCCGGGCATCAGGCCGGAGATCTCCTCGAGCGGCATCAGAAACAGCTTGTCGCCGGAGAAGCCGACCACTTCCGCCTCGGCGTGGTGCGCGCTTTCACCGAGGCGACCATCGGCGCCGGGCAGCTCGATGCGACAGGCGCTGCCCACGGCGACCTGCAGGCCCACGACCTCGATCACCATGCCGGTGGCACGTACCACGCGCCCGCTGCGTCGATAGTTGGGCAGCTGTCCCACCCGGCGGGTGGTGCGCGTGAGCGCCTTGCGCCAGCGCTGGGTGTGGGCGGCGGCGGTGGTCATGCCTCGTCCTGGCCGGTGTCGGTCGGCTTGTGACGGCGGCGCATCTGGGCGGCCACCGCCTGCCAGCGGCTCTCGAAGGTGGCATCGAGTTCGCCCTGGGCGCTGGTCACGCGGCAGCCGCCGCGGGCGAGCTGGTCGTCGGGCTGCAGTGCCCAGTTGGCCGCGCCAAGCTCCGCGCCCAGGTGCTCCTGCACCAGGGCGTGATCCTCGGGGTTGAGCCAGAGCCGCTGCTGGCCCACCAGCGGCGGCTCGGTATGCAGCAGCTCGCGCACCAGCTCGAGGATGCGCTCCGGGCGCTCGGCCAGAGTCTCCAGCGCCAGCTGGCGCCCGACCATCATGGCGAGCTCCACCAGGTCGTTGGCGATGGTGTCGTCGGCGCGCTCGAGCGCCTCGGCGAACTGACGGGCCAGCGCCTCGAGGGGAGCGACGGCCTGGCGCACCTGGTCGTCCAGGGTGCGCAATGCTTCGTCGCGACCCTCCTTCAGGCCTTGCTCGAACCCCTGGGCGTGGCCCTCTTCGCGTCCCTTGTCGAAGCCCGCCTGCTCGGCCTCGTGGCGGGCTTCGAC
>NZ_JAMZBD010000043.1:0-11771 GCF_024158685.1 Halomonas sp. 707D4
CGCTTTCTCTACAACGCCTGCTACCCGCTGCTGGTCGGCTTCAACGCCATTCCCAAGGTCGCCTTCGTACCGATCCTGGTGGTGTGGTTCGGCATCGGGTCGGTGCCGGCGATACTGACGGCGTTTCTGATCTGCTTCTTCCCCATCGTGGTCAACGTGGCCACGGGGCTTGCCACGCTGGAGCCGGAAATGGAGGACGTGCTGCGCGTGCTCGGCGCGCGGCGTCTGGACGTGCTGTTGAAGGTGGGGCTGCCGCGCTCGCTGCCCTACTTCTTCGCCTCGCTGAAGATCGCGATCACGCTCGCCTTCGTGGGTACCGTGGTGTCGGAAACCGTGGCATCGAACCAGGGCATCGGTTACCTGATGATGAGCGCGGGCTCGCAGATGCGCATGGGACTGGTGTTCGCCGGACTGATCGTGATCAGCGCCATGGCCATGGTGATGTACGAGTGCTTCTCGTGGCTCGAGAAGCGCATGACCGGCTGGGCGCATCGCGGGCGGTAGGCGGGCAGGCTACCAGCGGTAGAGCAGCGAGGCGCTGGTGGTGGTGTCGGTGCGCTCGCTGGCGTCGTCCGGCGGCTGGGAGTTCTGCTTGATCTCGTGGGACAGGCGCAGCGAGATGCGCGAGCTGACCCGAGCGGTCAGCGCCGTCAGCGAGCGGGCGGTGGTGTTATCGCTGGTGTACTCGAGCGACATCTCCTGCTCGAAGTCGGCGACGTCCGAGATGCTGTAGCGATAGGCCAGCGCACTGTAGGCCACGGCCAGCTGCTCGTTGTCGTCGTCACGCAACCGGTCGTTGCGATAGCCCGGCCCCGCCTCCAGCGACAGCGCCTGGGTGTCGCTGTCGATCAACTGGCGGCCATAGCCGCCGATCACCGAGAGCTGCTGGTCGTAGCCGGCGAAACGATCCTTCTCCCAGCGCGCGAAACCGAACAGGTAATGCGGGCCGCTGAAGTCGAAGCGCTCGCGACCGGCAATCAGGTACTGCTCTGCGCTGGTCTCGCTATCCTTGGTGACGTTTCGAACCTCGCCGCGCAGCGAGTGGGTGATGTCCCCGGTCAGCCAGGTGAGCCGTGTCTTGCCGATCAGCGTCTGACTGTTGGTGTTGCCGGAAAGAGACGTGAAGCCGAGCTCGGCATCGCCGGTGAAACGCGGCGAGCCGTCGTCCGGCGGCGGCGGCGCGTAGAACGGGTTCGCCATCGCCGCGCCGGCCAGCAACGGCCCGCCGATCAATACACTGGCTCGCAAAAAAGTCAGCACGTTACTCCTTTCTACTGGCGACGAGTGGGAAAAGGCGAGTCGTTCGCCGTCTTCGACGGCGCGTTCAAGGCTCGATAGGTTACCGTGGCTTGGGCGCGCGTGCCATAATGACGCCACCGCGCACGTCGAGTTCCCTATGACCCCTTCCCGGTTCCCATCGCTTTCCGACCTGCCGCTCGGCCAGCGCCCGCGGGCCAAGCGCCGCTGGTACAAGCGCAGCTTTCGTCTGCAGGTCATGCTGCTGGTGGGCTTTCTGCTGGCCACGATGCTGCTCGCCCAGGGGGCCTACCTCAACCATCGCAAGGCCGACATCGTCAGCGAGCAGATGGGCGAGCGGGCGCTGGCGGTGGCCAAGAGCGTGGCGGGCATGCCGAGCATCATCGCCGCCTTCGAAACCGACGACCCGGCGCGCATCATCCAGCCGCTGGCGGAGCGGGTGCGCCAGGAGACCGGCGCCCGCTACGTGGTGGTCGGCAACGCCCAGTCGATCCGCTACTCCCACCCGGTGGCCGAGCGCCTGGGCGAGCGCATGGTCGGTGGCGACAACGACCAGGCGTTGATCCACGGCCAGTCCTACGTCTCCCGGGCCACCGGGACGCTCGGCACCGCCATGCGCGGCAAGACACCCATCTGGGACGAGGAGGGCAACGTCATCGGCCTGGTATCGGTGGGCTTTCTGGCCGACCGGGTGGCCTCGGATGCGGCGCGCTACACGCTTTTGGGCTGGTCGCTGGTGGGCTTGATGATCCTGCTCGGCTTTGCCGGGGCGTACTGGCTCTCCCAGCACCTCAAGCGGGTGATCCTGGGCCTCGAGCCCTACGAGATCGCGCGGCTGGCCATGGAGAAGGAGGCGATTCTCCAGTCCATCCACGAAGGCATTCTCGCGGTCAACCGCGAAGGTCAGATCACCCTGGTCAACCAGCAGGCGCGCCGTTTCATGGGCGTTTCCGACGATCATGTGCTGCTCGGCCAGCCGATCCGCGAGGTGGTGCCCAACTCGCGGCTTCTGGAGGTATTGAAGCGCGGCGAGCAGGAGTTCGACCAGCAGATGTGGCTCGGCGATCACCCGGTGGTGGTCAACCGCGTGCCGATCGTCGACGAGGGCGAGATCGAAGGGGCGGTGGCCACCTTCAGAAGCCGCCGCGAGATCATCGATCTCTCCGAGGCGCTCACCCAGGCGAGCCGCGACGTCGACATGCTGCGCGCCCAGGCTCACGAGTTCTCCAACAAGCTCTACACCATCTCCGGGCTCTTGCAGCTCGAGCGCGTCGAGGAGGCGCTCAAGCTGATCCACCAGGAGAGCGAGCGGGCGCAAAAGCAGATGAGCTTTCTGATGAGCCGCGTGGCGGACACCGTGCTCAGCGGAACGCTTCTGGGCAAGCTGACCCGGGCACGGGAGCTCGGCGTCACGCTCGAGATCGACGAGCACAGCTCGCTATCGAAACCGCTGACCCCGAGCGGTCAGGAGGTGATGATGAGCGTGGTGGGCAACCTGCTGGACAACGCCTGCTTCGCCGCGCGCAGCGGCCCCAACGCCCAGAGCGCCAGGGTGCGGCTGTTCTTCACCGACCTGGGCGAGCAGGTGCTGGTCGAGGTCGAGGACAACGGCGCCGGGGTGGCGCCGGAGCACGCCGAGGCGATCTTCACTGAAGGCTTCTCGACCAAGCGCGGCAAGCATCAGGGCCTGGGGCTGGCGCTGGTCAGTCGGCTTTGCGAGCGCCACGGCGGGGCGGTGACGCTGGAGGAGAGCGAACTCGGCGGGGCGTGCTTCACCGCCGTGCTGGACGCGCTTTCCAGCAAGCCCGCGCCGGCTCGCTGACAACCACGAGGAGTCTTCATGGCCGCCATGCACTACGGCATTCTGATCGTCGAGGACGACTTTCGCATCGCCGATATCCACAAGGCGTTCATCGAGCGCAGCGACGGCTTTCGCGTGGTGGGCGTGGCCCACAACGCCGCCGATGCCCGGGCATTGATGGCCGCGCACCACGCAAGCGTCGATCTGGTGCTGCTCGACGCCTTTCTGCCCGATGTCGAAGGGTTGGAGCTTCTATGGGCGCTGCGCCGGCACTACACCCGGGTGGACATCGTCATGGTCACCGCCGCCAAGGAGGTCGAGACCATCTCCGAGGCGCTGCGCGGCGGCGTGTTCGACTACCTGATCAAGCCCATCGAGGCCGAGCGGATGAATCGCATGCTCACCCGCTTTCGCCACGAGCGCGAAGCGATGGCCAACCGCGACGAGATGAGCCAGGAGGAGCTCGATCAGATGCTGGCGAGACTCTCACCCGGCGCCGCCCCGGCCCCAGGCGGTGCCGGCACGGCCGGCCTGCCAAAAGGCATCGACCGGCTTACCCTGAACCGGGTGGAGCAGGCGCTTTGCGCCGAGCACGCCTCGCAGACCGCCATGCAGGTGGCCCGCGCCATGGGCGCGAGCCGCTCGACGGCAAGGCGCTATCTCGAGTTTCTGGTCGCCGAGCAGCGCGTGATCGCCGAGCTCGGCTATGGCGACGTGGGCCGCCCGGAGCGGCGCTACCGGCTGATCGAGCCCGACTGAACGCGCCGTGAGCAGAATGAACACAATGCCCACAAAGAATTTTTTGCGGTTTATGGCCACAAGCTTGTTCGCCGTGGCCCCGGTCTTCTAACGTGCCCGGCGTAAGACGATATAACAACACGCATAAATACGTGGAGACGCCAATGAATACTTCCCTGAAACGCCTCACCCTGCTGGCTCTGCCCGCTGCATTGCTCGTGGGCGCTACGGCCAGTGCCCAGGCGCAAGAGTGGACACCGATCAAGTCGATCGAATTCATCGCCCCGGCCAACCCCGGCGGTGGCTGGGACACGCTGGTGCGCACCATGTCCCGCGTCATCCAGCAAGAAGGCCTGGCGGATCAGAACTTCGCCGCCATCAACGTGCCGGGCGGCGGTGGTGCGGTGGCCTGGGCCCAGGTGGCCCGCGATACCGGCAACCCGCACAAGATGTTCGCCGCCAGCCCGCCCCTGATCCTGGTGCCGCTGGCCGGCGCCTCGCGCTACGATCACACCGACTTCACCCCCATCGCGCGAGTGATCACCGACTACTCGATCATTCTGGTCGATGCGGACTCCGAGTATCAGAGCCTGGGTGATCTGTTCGACGCGCTCAAGGAGAACCCCAACCTGAGCGTCGGCGGCGGCAGCGCCCCGGGCTCGATGGACCACATCTCCATGGCGGGCGTTGCGGCGGCGGCCGGGCTCGATGCGGCGAGCGTCAACTACATCCCGTTCTCCGGCGGCGGCGACGCCATGACCAACCTGATGGGCGGCCACGTCGAAGCGGTGATCACCGGCGCCGGCGAATCCGTCGGTCAGCTCGGCGAAGGCAGCCAGCTGCGCGCCCTCGGCGTCTCCGCGCCGGAGCGCCTGGGCGGTGGCCTGGCGGACGTGCCCACCTACCAGGAGCAGGGCATCGATTACACCTTCGACATCTGGCGCGGCGTGGTCGGCACCCCGGACATGCCGGAGGAGGCAGTGGCCTACTACGAGGAGCTGTTCGCCGAGATGCTCGAGACCGACGGCTGGCAGCAAGCGCGCGACCAGCTCGGCTGGATCGACGCCTATCAGGACAGTGAAGCCTTCAGTGCCTTCCTCGACGAGCAGCAGGAAGAGTTCAGCAGCGTGCTGAGCGACCTGGGCCTTCTGCGCCAGTAAGTTCGCGCCCATGAAGAAGCGCCCGGCGCCGTGAGCGCCGGGCGTCGTTGCATGCGTGCCCCGTGCATGTCTTTCGGAGACTCCCCATGACTCGACTCAATACCAACCAGTGGCTGGCGCTGGTGCTGGCGCTGGTGGCCGCGGCCTATATCGCCATGGCGTGGCAGATTCCCACCTTTCCGCTGCCGCGCCCGGTGGATTCCGACCTGTTTCCCAAGGTGCTCGGCTTCACGCTGCTGCTGCTGTCCGTCTTTTTGTTTTTCGAGAAGCCCGCGCCGATCGCCGGTGCCGATACCATCGACCCGAACGCCCCGCGCGGCCCGCTCTTGTTCACGCCCTGGGCGCGGGTGATCGTCACCGCCCTGGCCGTGGCGGCCTACGCGCTGCTGCTGGTGCCGCTGGGGTTCGTGCTCGCCTCGACGCTTCTGTGCGTGGGCCTGACCACCTACTACGGCTACCATCGCTACTTTGTCACCCTGGCGACCACACTCGGCGTGGTGCTGAGTCTGTACCTGGTGATGACCCGCGTGATGGACGTCTACCTGCCCACTGGCGTGCTGCCGTTCTAGGCCCTGCCTGAACGCCGCCTTCGATCCTGTTTTAGAGAGACACGCCCATGGATGCTCTGAACAATCTCATGTATGGCTTCGGCATCGCGCTGGAGCCGATCAACATCGCCTACGTCTTCGCCGGCGTGTTCGCCGGCACCATCATCGGCATGCTGCCGGGCCTTGGACCGATCAGCGCGCTGGCGCTGATGATTCCGATCACCTTCTCGATGGAGCCCTCCTCGGGACTGATCCTGATGGCCGGCGTCTACTACGGCGCCATCTTCGGCGGCTCCACTTCGTCGATCCTTCTGAACGCCCCGGGCGTGGCGGGCACCGTCGCCACCTCCTTCGACGGTTACCCGATGGCGAAGAAGGGCCAGGCCGGCAAGGCCCTGGCCATCGCCGCCTATGCCTCCTTCATCGGCGGCACCGTGTCCGTCGTCTTCTTGATGCTGGTAGCGCCGCTTCTTTCCAAGGTGGCGGTGAGCTTCGGCCCGGCGGAGTACTTCGCCCTGATGGTGCTGGGCCTGACCGCCGTGGTGTCGCTCTCCGACAAGTCACTGGTGAAGGGGCTGATCGCCGCCGTGGTCGGGGTGATGATCTCGATCGTCGGGATCGACATGCAGACCGGCACCGAGCGCTTCACCCTGGGCTCGATCAACCTGCTCGACGGCATCGACTTCCTGGTGGTGGCGCTGGGTATCTTCGCGCTGGCCGAGGTGTTCTACATGCTGCTGCGCGGCGGTGACAGCAAGGAGGGGCCGCGCAACGCCATCGGTTCGCTCAAGCTCACCCGCTCCGAAGTGGGCGAGATCGCGGGGCCGGTGAGCCGAAGCTCCGTGCTGGGCTTCTTTACCGGCGTGCTGCCGGGCGCCGGCGCCACGATCGGCTCGTTTCTGGGCTACAGCATGGAGAAGAAGATCGCGAAGGACGGCGATACCTTCGGCAAGGGCAACATCAAGGGCGTGGCCGCCCCGGAAGCCGCCAACAACGCCGCCTGCACCGGCTCCTTCGTTCCGCTGCTGACGCTTGGCGTACCCGGCTCCGGCACCACGGCGGTGCTGCTCGGGGCGCTCTTAGTGATGGGCGTCAACCCGGGGCCGATGATGCTCGAACAGCGTCCGGACGTGTTCTGGGGCGTGGTGGCGAGCATGTACATCGGCAACATCTTCCTGCTGGTGCTGAACCTGCCGCTGATCCCCTTTATCGCCAAGATCCTCGACATGCCCAAGGCGCTGCTGCTGTCGCTGATCCTGATCTTCTGCATGATCGGCGTCTACGGCATGAGCTTCAGCGTGTTCGACCTGTTGCTGCTGCTCGGTTTCGGCATCCTGGGGCTCGGCATGCGCCTGTTCGGCTTCCCGGCAGCACCGCTGATCCTGGCCTTGATTCTCGGCAACATCATGGAAGAGTCCATGCGCCGGGCGCTGCAGATCTCCGGCGGCGACTGGATGACCTTCATCGACAAGCCCATCTCCTTGGCGCTGCTCGTCATCGCCGCGCTGTCGCTGACGCTGCCGCTGATCAAGAAACGTCGCCGCAAGGCCTGATCGCGCAGCGACGTCTTTTTACCAAGCGCCCTGCGGGGCGCTTTTTTGGTTTCAGGCGTTGGCGAACGCTTTTGGTGCGGCCTGCCATTTTGGTGCGTTGGCGACGTGCACGGTGAACGGCGTTTTGATCCAGCATAGTGCAGCCGAACATCGAAACGACGATGTGATTGCTTCCAACCAATTGATTGATAAGGAGTGATTCGGCAAGGCTTCAGCTTGGCGCATCCCTTGCAAGAGCTCTGGGCGACGCTTTCGCGCGCCGGTGATCGGCCGGTTCGCCGCTCAAACAACGAGCCCTTCGAAAAGGGTGCAAGGAGATTCAAGTGGCCATTCCAACGCACAACCCGCTTTCTCGCCGTTTCGTCACCTCCCTTCTCGCCGCCGCCGTGATGGGCGCGGGTACCCAGGCCGTCGCCCAGGAGAGCGACGACCCGATCAAGGTCGGTATCCTGCACTCGCTCTCCGGTACCATGGCGATCAGCGAGTCGACGCTCAAGGACACCGTCGAGATGCTCATCGCGCAGCAGAACGAGGCCGGTGGCCTGCTCGGGCGCCAGCTCGAAGCGGTGGTGGTCGACCCGGCCTCCAACTGGCCGCTGTTCGCCGAGCGCGCCCGCGAGCTGCTCGCCCAGGAGGAAGTGGACGTGGTGTTCGGCAACTGGACCTCCGTGTCGCGCAAGGCGGTGCTGCCGGTGTTCGAGGAGCTCAACGGCCTGCTGTTCTACCCGGTACAGTACGAAGGCGAGGAGTCCTCCGAGAACGTCTTCTATACCGGTGCGGCGCCCAACCAGCAGGCGATTCCGGCGGTGGACTACCTGATCAACGAGGTCGGCATCGAGCGCTTCGCCCTGGTGGGTACCGACTACGTCTACCCGCGCACCACCAACCGCATCCTCGAGGCCTATCTGCAGGAAGAGCACGGCATCGACGAGGCGGACATCATGGTCAACTACACCCCCTTCGGCCATTCGGACTGGCAGAACATCGTCTCCGAGATCCGTCGCTTCGGCGAAGAGGGCAAGCCCACCGCCGTCGTCTCGACCGTCAACGGCGACGCCAACGTGCCGTTCTACCGCGAGCTCGCCAACCAAGGCATCGATGCGGCGGACATCCCGGTCATCGCCTTCTCCGTGGGCGAGCAGGAGCTTTCCGGCATCGACACCGGCCCGCTGGTCGGCCACCTGGCGGCCTGGAACTACTTCATGAGCGTGGACACCGACGAGAACTACGACTTCATCGACGCCTGGATCGACTGGACCGGCGACGAGGAGGCGGTGACCAACGACCCGATGGAGGCTCACTACATCGGCTTCAACATGTGGGCGGAAGCGGTGCGCAAGGCGGGCACCACGGATGTCGACGCGGTGAAGGACGCGATCATCGGCGTGACCGTGCCGAACCTGTCCGGCGGCTATGCGGCCATGATGCCCAACCACCACATCACCAAGCCGGTGCTGATCGGCGAGGTGCAGGACAACGGCCAGTTCGACATCGTCTGGCAGACGCCTTCCACCGTGGCCGGCGACGCCTGGTCCGACTTCCTGCCGGGCTCGCGCGATCTGATCGCGGACTGGCGCAAGCCCATGGCGTGCGGCAACTTCAACGTCGTCAACGGCTCGTGCGGTGGCAGCACCGCGGTAGAAGAAGCCGAAGCGGCGCTCGCCGAGTAACGCCCCAACCCCTTGCCGCCGCCCGGCGGCAAGGGAGCACGCTGTCTCTTCACCTCTTTTCGAAGGAACAACCCCATGAGGCGCTTCCTTTTCAAGGCGTTCCTGTGCGCGCTCCTGATGGGCCTGCTGCCCGCAGCGCTTGCCCAGACCGACGCTCCGCCGACCGATGAGGCGGGTTATCGACTGCTCGAAACCCTGGACGTCGATTCCTACCGCGACAAGGGCGAGGCGATCACCGCCATCCTGCAAAGCGACGACGAGCGCGCCCGTGAGTGGCTGCAGGCGCTGCTCGATGGCCGACTGCAGCGCGCAGGCGACGGCCGCTTCGTGGTCGTGCTGAACAATACCGGACGCGACTGGCCCGTCGAGGACGCGCTCAGCGGCGAGCCGCTGGGCGAAATATCGCGCCGCGAGCTCGACCGTATCGGCATCAACAACGCGCTGCGCAACCAGCTGCGAAGCGCCATCGCCGTGGTCGATCTTTACTCTCCCAATGTGGAGCGCCGGCGCAGCTCCGCCGACCGGCTGCTGGGTGAGGTGGACGACGAGCTCTCCGAGACCCTGGCGCCGGTGATCGCGGAGGCCGAAGACGAGTACGTGCGCCGGCGTCTGGCGCAAGCGGTGGCGATCCATCAGGCCGAAAACGGCGAGATGGCAGGCGTGGAAGCGCTGGCCGGAAGCCTGCACCCGCGCGCCCGGGTGGCGCTCAACCGGGCCACGAATGCCGAGAACCCGGCGGTGGCGGACGCCGCCCGCGCGGCCCTTGCAAGCGTCGAGCAGAACCTGAAGATCAACCGCGGCATCGAGACGCTCTACTTCGGCCTGAGCCTCGGCTCCGTGCTGGTGCTGGCGGCGATCGGGCTTGCCATCACCTTCGGCGTGATGGGCGTGATCAACATGGCCCACGGCGAGCTGATGATGCTCGGCGCCTACACCACCTGGATGATGCAGCAGCTTCTGCCCGGACAGCCCGGGCTTGCGCTGCTGCTCTCGATTCCCGCCGGCTTTCTGGTGGCCGCGCTTGCCGGTATCGCCATCGAGCGCAGCGTGATCCAGTTCCTCAAGGGGCGCCCGCTGGAGACGCTGCTGGCGACCTTCGGCATCAGCCTGATCCTGCAGCAGCTGGTGCGCACGGTGATCTCGCCGCTCAACCGCACGGTGGTGACACCGGAGTGGATGAGCGGGTCACTCATCATCAACGATGCGCTGTCGCTGACGCTCAACCGCCTCTACGTGATGGGCTTTGCGCTCTTCGTGTTCGCGGCGCTGATGCTGGTCATGCGCCGCACGCGCCTTGGGCTGGAGGTGCGCGCGGTGACCCAGAACCGCGCCATGGCGCGCTCGATGGGGATTCGCGCCACCCGCGTGGACATCCTCACCTTCGCGCTGGGCTCGGGGGTGGCCGGGCTTGCCGGGGTGGCGCTCTCCCAGCTCACCAACGTCGGCCCGAACCTGGGTCAGAACTACATCATCGATTCGTTCATGGTGGTGGTGTTCGGCGGCGTGGGGAACCTGTGGGGCACGCTGGTGGCGGGGCTGTCGCTGGGCGTGATCAACCAGGTGCTCGAGCCCTGGGCGGGGGCGGTGCTGGCCAAGATCATCGTGCTGGTGTTCATCATCCTGTTCATTCAAAAGCGCCCGCGGGGACTCTTCCCGCAGAAGGGCCGCGCGGCGGAGGGCTGATCGATGACGCCATCGCAATCGACTCGTTTCTGGCTGCTGCGCCCCTTCGGCGAGCGCACCACCCAGCTCTTTCTCGGCGTGCTGCTGGCCGCCCTCGCCCTGGTCACCGTGCTGCACGTGGCGCTGCCTCAGGGCCATGCGCTGCACGTGAACGCTTACACCGTGAACCTGTTCGGCAAGTACCTGAGCTATGCGCTGCTCGCCGTGGCGGTGGATCTGGTGTGGGGATACCTGGGCATTCTGAGCCTCGGGCATGGCGCGTTCTTCGCCATCGGCGGCTACGCCATGGGCATGTACCTGATGCGCCAGATCGGCGATCGCGGCACCTACGGCGACCCGGTGCTGCCGGACTTCATGGTGTTTCTCAACTGGGAGAGCCTGCCCTGGTACTGGCTGGGTTTCGACATGGCCTGGTTTGCGTTTGCCATGGTGCTGATCGCCCCGGGCCTTTTAGCGCTGGTGTTCGGCTTTCTGGCGTTTCGCTCGCGGGTGACCGGGGTGTATCTCTCGATCATCACCCAGGCGCTGACCTTTGCGCTGATGCTGGCGTTCTTTCGCAACGAGATGGGCTTCGGCGGCAACAACGGGCTCACCGACTTCCGCGAGATTCTCGGCTTCAACCTGAGAAGCAGCGATACGCGCCTCGGGCTCTTTCTGGCCACCGGCGTGGCGCTGGCGCTCGGCTACGTGCTGTGCCGGGCGATCGTCACCAGCAAGCTGGGCCGGGTGTGCGTGGCGACCCGCGATGCCGAGGCGCGCACGCGCTTTTTCGGCTACCGGGTCGAGCGCTTCCAGCTCTTCGTGTTCGTCGTCTCCGCCATGCTCGCCGGGGTTGCCGGGGCGCTCTACGTGCCCCAGGTCGGCATCATCAACCCGAGCGAGTTCTCGCCGCTTTTTTCCATCGAGATCGTGCTGTGGGTGGCGCTTGGCGGGCGCGCCACGCTCTACGGCGCGGTGATCGGCGCGATTCTGGTCAACTACGCCAAGACCGTGTTCACCGGCGTGATGCCGGACGCCTGGCTCTTCGCCCTCGGCGGGCTGTTCGTGCTGGTCACGGTGCTACTGCCGAAAGGCGTGGCGGGGCTCTTCGCCCACCTGCGCCGGCGACGCGGCGCGCAACCACAGGAGGCGAGCGCATGAGCTTTTTTCAGGAGATCAAGAGCCGCGACCGGGTGTTCGGCTTCATGGCGCCCCAGGCGTCGAAGGTCGACGTGCGCCACGGCCCGATCCTCTACCTGGAGGACGTGACCGTCAGCTTCGACGGCTTCAGGGCGATCAACAAGCTGAACCTGACCATCGACGACGGCGAGCTTCGCTGCATCATCGGCCCCAACGGCGCGGGCAAGACCACCATGATGGAC
>NZ_JAMZBD010000044.1:0-11716 GCF_024158685.1 Halomonas sp. 707D4
CTCGGGCGGGCGTCAGACATACTCGTCGTCCCCGCCGGCCAGGACTATCTCGCCGGAGTCGGCCAGGCGGCGGACCACCTGGAGGATGGCCTTCTGCTCGGTCTCCACCTGGGAGACGCGAATCGGGCCGCGGGCCTCCATGTCCTCGCGCACCAGGTCGGCGGCGCGCTGGGACATGTTGCGCAGGAACTTCTCGACCAGCGCCTCCTGGGCGCCCTTGAGGGCGATGACCAGCGAGTTGGTCTCGACTTCCTGAAGCACCAGCTGTACGGCGCGGTTGTCGAGGTCGAGCAGGTTCTCGAACAGGAACATCTCGTCGATGATCTTCTGGGCGAGGTCCTCGTTGTGGGCGCGCACGGTCTCGATCGCCACCTCCTCCAGGGAGGAGTTCATCAGGTTGAGGATCTCGGCGGCGGTCCTCACGCCGCCCATCTTGCTGCGCTTGAGGTTCTGGCCGTCGAGCATGCCGGTGAGCACTTCGGTCAGCTCCTGGAGCGCGGCGGGCTGGACACCGCTGAAGGTGGCGATGCGCAGCACCACGTCGTTACGCAGCTTCTCCTCGAACAGCTCGAGGATGTCGGCCGCCTGGTTGCGCTCGAGATGGATCAGGATGGTGGCGATGATCTGCGGATGCTCGTCGCGGATCAGCTCGGCGACCATCGATGCTTCCATCAGGTTCAGCGCATCGATGCCGGAGTTGTTGCCGGTGCTTTCGAGAATGTCCTCGATCAGGCTCGAGGCGCGCTCGCTGCCCAGCGCCTTGGTCAGGACCGAGCGGATGTGCTCGCTCGAGTTCAGGTTGAGCGCCACGAACTCGTCGGTCTCGCGGTGGAAGGCCTCGAGTACCGCCTTCATGTCCTCGTGGGAGATCTGGTTGAGCTGGGCCATCTCCATGCTGATGGCCTGCACCTCGCTGGCGTTCAGGTACTTGAACACCTCGGCGGCACTGTCCTCGTCGAGCGTCAGCAGAAGGATGGCGCTCTTGCGGGCGCCGCTCATCTGGTCGATGGCGCTAGTCATTGGCATTCATCCAGCTGCGGATAATCATCGCGACCATGCGCGGGTCGTCCTGGGCCATGTCCTGCAGATCGCGCAGGTTGTTCTCGTAGAGTGACGTCTTGCGCCGCCGCTTGGGTCGTGCGGCATAGGTGTCGTCCTCGTCGGCGCCTGTGGCCTGCTCGATCTCCTCGTCGTCGTCACCCACGCTCACCCGGAAGGTGCTGCCCGCGACACTCGGCTCGGCGGCCGGCGGCACCTGGGTGTAGCGCTTGATCAGCGGGCGCAGGATCAGCAGATACAGCAGCAGCGCGACCAGGCCCACCATCAGGTAGCGGCCCAGGGTCGAGGCCAGCGACAGCACGCTCGGGCGTTGCCACCAGGGAGTGTCGTCCTCGAGTTCGCTTGCGCGCACGAAGGGCGTGTTGACCACTTCGATCTGGTCGCCGCGTACCGTCGAGAAGCCCATCGCCTGCTGAACGAGACGCTCGAGCTGGGCGAGTTCTTCCGGCGTCAGCGCGACCTGCTCGGTCTCGCCTTCGGCGTTGACCACGCTCTTGAAGTTGACCACTACCGCCGCCGTCAGGCGCTGTACCTGGCCCAGGCGCTGCTGGACGTGCTCGATGCTGCGATCGACCTCGTAGTTCACCACGTCGTCCTGGCGCAGGTTGGTGAGCGCGTTGTCGGGCACCTCTTCGCCATCGGCACCTTGGTCAGGCTGATCGATGGGCGAGGGCGCCGCCCCCGGAGGGGTGTTGCTCAGGGCTCCGGGAATGCCGGTGGCGAGCGGATCCTCGCCGTCGAAGGCGAGGCTCGTCTGGCGACTTCTCACCGCCGCCTCGTTGGGCGCCTGGTTCGGGCCGTAGCGCTCGGAGGTCTGCTCGCGGCGCGAGAAGTCGATCTGGGCGGCGACCTGGGCGCGCACGTTGGCGCTACCCAGGATCGGTGCCAGGATGTTCTCGATGCGCTGCTGGTAGGAGCGCTCCACCTCGGTGATGTAGGCAAGCTGGGTGCCGTCGAGGTCGTTGCCCTGGGCGGACTTGGCGGAGAGCAGGCGGCCGCTTTGGTCCACCACGGTGACGTCTTCGGCGGAGAGCTCGGGAACGCTGCTCGAGACCATGTGGACGATGGCGCTCACCTGACCTTCGCCGAGCACCCGCCCCGGCAGCAGGGTGAGCACCACGGAGGCCTTGGCGGGCTCGCGGTCGCGGATGAACACCGACGGCTTGGCCATGGAGAGGTGCACGCGCACGCGCTCGACCGGGCCCAGGGACTCGATCGAGCGGGCGAGCTCGCCTTCGAGCCCGCGCTGGAAGTTGACCTGCTCGGCGAACTGGCTGATGCCGAAGGCCTGGTTGTCCATCAGTTCAAGCCCCAGGTTGCCGCCCCGAGGCAGGCCCTGCTCGGCCAGTTGCAGGCGCAGCATGTGGACCTGGTCGGCGGGCACCATCAGGGCCTGGCCGCCCTCGCTGAAGCGATAGGGCACGGCGCGGCTGTCGAGCTCGGCGATGATCCGCCCGCCGTCCGCTTCGTTGAGGTTGCTGTAGAGCACGCGATAGTCGGGGCTGCCTGCCCACATGAAAAGCGCCACCACCAGGGCGACACACGCCGCGCCCGCGACGAGCAGGACCACCAAGGGGCTTGTACGCATCTGCTCCTTGAGGCGCGTGAGGGTGGCACTGCTTTTCAGGCTCTGAGCCGAATCGCCCTGGGACGCGTGGGGAGTCGAGCTGGTCTGACGGCCTGCCGTGGCACCGGTCTCGCTCATGAAGTCCTCCAGGAGGATAAGCAAAACTGGCCACGGCCCAGGCGCATCGTCATTGAAGGCATAGGCTATATCCGTCGATCGCGGTAAGTCTTAACGCAGACATTCAAAGAGGAACAGATACGGAACTTTGATGGGCGCCATTATCCTTAGGCGGGTCAAGCATAATCGACGGAAAAGGTCGGCTTTTATGACGTATTTGTTCGTATGAGGGACATGCCCCGGGTGGTAGGGTGGCGGGACTGTTTTAGCCCTCCCTTCAATGAGGTATTGACATGAGTTCTCCCGCCATTCAGTCCGCGCTCGCGCAGATGCAGGGGCTTGCCTCCCAGGCGGCGGCGCCGATGAAAAACGACCAGATCCCGGTCGGCCAGAGCGGGTTCGGTGGCGAACTCCAGGCCTCCATCCGGCGCATCAACGCCCTTCAGCAAGGCGCCAGTGCCAAGGCGGTGGCCTTTCAGTCAGGTGCCCCCAACGTCGAGCTCAACGACGTCATGGTCGACATGCAGAAGGCGAGCGTCGCCTTTCAGATGGGGCTGCAGGTGCGCAACCGTCTGGTCAGCGCCTACCGTGACGTCATGAACATGCAGGTGTAAACGGCAGGCGCCCTGCCTTCAGGCCTCGATCGAGATGAGGCCGCTCTGCATCTCCTCGATGCGCCTGGCCACGGCCAGCACTTCCTCGCCGGGAATCTGGCGGATCACGTCCCCGGTCTCGCGATCGATCACCCGTGCGATGATGCGCGACGACTCGTCGCTGACGTCGAACTCGAGCCCGCGCGGGCGCAGCGCGTTGTTGATGCGTTCGATGGGCTCTTCGAGCTCCTCGCGGGAAAGTTCGACGGCGCGCGTGTCGGTGCTTGCCGGCACGGCGGTGGCCCGCGCCTCGATCTCCTGACGCAGCGTCTGGGCCTGCTGGGGCGAGAGCTGCGATGCGGAGGCGGTGGCCGGTGCGAGACTGCTGTCCAGTGGTAAAGAGTCCATGTGGCACGTTCCTTTGTTGGTAAGGCGATTTCACGCTGTCGTGAGTGACGCTCATGATCGATGCCCGGATGCCGCAGGGCCTCTTGAAAGAGTATCGGCTAACGATGCTGAAACTTTACTGTGCCCGTATGGCCTGTCGAAACACGCGTATCAAACGTCGAAAATAGCCGCTTGCGCTGCGTTTTATAACGACATGAGCGTTCTTGACCTTTGCTATGCTCGTTTTCAGTGGATCGGCGCTAATCGCTAGCGCCGGCCGGCGGAGGCGAGACAGGTGACGGAAGTGGAGCACGAAGGGTATGAGAGCGTAACGAGCGCCGCGGCCATCGGGGCGCTACTCGATACGATGATCGAAGGCGGCGGGGTATCGCTTTGCCTGATGACGCCGGAGGCCACGCCCGAGCCCATCGTCCTGATGGAACAGCACCCCGGTGACACCCTGGTGATGGACCTCTCCTCGGTCGGGCATCTGCTTTCGAGGCTGCAGGCGGCGGAACCCTTCTATCTTCGCGGCCAGTCCCAGGGCAAGGTGATTCGCACGCCCGCATTGACGCTGACCGAGGCTCGCCACTCCGGCGGGCGTCTTCTTTGTTGCAGCCAGTACCCGGAGGCGCTCTGGGTTCTGCAGCGTCGCGAGTCGTTCCGTGCCCAGCTGCGCATGGGCATGGTCGTCGCCGTCACCGTGACCGACGATCACGGCGAGAGCGTCAAGGGGGAGCTGCGCGACCTTTCCCAGAGCGGTTGCCAGGTGGAGCTGCCCTTGAGCGCCAGCGGTCTGCTGGCCCGCTCCTGCTCGCCGCTTACCCTGACCTACGCCTTTCCCGATGGCACCGAGTTCTCCGTCGATGCCGAAAGTCGGCATCAGCTGACCGATGCCGAGTACCACCTGCTGCGCGTCGGTTTCGAGTTCGTCGATCACAGCGCCGAGCAGTCGCGCAAGATCTGGTACTTCGTCTGCGAGATCGAGCGCGAGGCGACCTCCTACGACAAGGAGGCCACCGAGGATGCGCGCCAGTCATCGCCGCTGTTCGACCCGCAGGGCGTGGAGAAGGGCGAGCAGCAGCAGGTGGGCCGGCGCGATCTCAAGCACTACGCCACCCCCGCCGCGCGGCGGCTGGTGAAGGTGGCGGCCTATCTCAACGCCCAGCTCCTGCTGCTCACCCAGGGCAGCGACATCGATTCGCGCCAGCTCTCGCTCAACGCCGACCGGATCATCGCCCTGCACGAGGAGGATCGCCAGGCGCTGCTGTTCGCCTCGCGCTGTTTGTCACTGGAGCCGGTGCTGGTGCGCCACGGCATCGCCGTGGCGATCCACCTGCTGGACTGGGTCGGTGGCGATCTGCCCGGCGATGTGCGCAAGGCGATCGTCGCCAGCGCTCTGGTACACGACCTGGGCAAGGCGCTGATCCCCCAGATCATCTATACCGCTCCCCAGTTCGAGGCGACGCATCGCGAGGCGCTCAGCGAGCACGCCGCGCTCTTGCTGCAGCGCCTGAAGAGCTGTCAGTGGCTCTCCCAGCACGTCGCCCAGACGGTGATCAAGGGCATCAACGAGCGTCTCGACGGCAGCGGCTACCCCGACCGGCTCAGCGGCGAGCAGATCAACGAGCTCTCCAAGGCCTGCGCCATCATCGACGTGGTCGAGGCGATGCGCCGGGATCGCCCGGACCGCCCCGCGAAGACCACCCAGGAGATCTACCGCCACCTGCTGCGCCATCCGAACCAGTTCGACGCGCGCTGGGTCAAACGCTACATCGACCACTTCACCTCGCTGCCCATCGGCTCGCTGGTGCTGTTTTCCAGCGAGCAGCTCGCCTGGATCGTGCGCCTCGACGAAAGTGGTGCGCCTTCGGAAGTGGTGGTCACCGACCAGCCCGTGGCGCCGCTGCGCGGCACGCTGAAATACAGCGTCGCTGGCGACGTCGCCGAGCGCCTCGGCAAGCCCCGGCGCGAGGTAGCGGTCTCGACCTGAAACGGACGCTCAAGCGAACGTTTGAAAGTATGTCGGTTCGGTTAAAGTCCGCTTCCCGCGCGCCGATAGAACAGACAACGGTGCTGCTCCCAACGCTCACGAGGCGGCAAGACCGCCGATTCGCAATACTCACGAAGGAGTATCCAAATGACCTACTCTCGAAGCGGCGCATACGGCCGAGGGGCCAGTGCCTACGCCCGCGTCGGCGTGGAAAGCGGCGTCATGTCGGCGGACCCCCACCAGCTGATCGTCATGCTGTTCGATGGCGCCCAGGCGGCGATTCGCGCGGCGCGCATCCACATGCAGGCCGGCAACACGGCCGAGAAGGGGCGCTGTATCTCGAAGGCGCTGGATATCGTCAACAACGGGCTGGCCGCGGCGCTTGACCCGGAGAAGGGCGGCGATATCGCCGAGCGCCTGGGCTCGCTCTACGACTATATCGCCCGGCTGCTGCTCGTCGCCAACCTGCGCAACGATGCCGAGAGCCTCGATCAAGCGGAGCGCCTGCTTGAGGACATCGCCTCGGCCTGGCGCGAAATCGGTCAACGACAAAGTGCGTGAGGCAACCCATGTCCGCTTCTGAAACGGCGCGCATCGATACTCAGCAGCGCCTGCTGGACACCTACCATGAGCTGCTCGAGCGCTCGGCGCAGATGCAGATACTGGCGAGCACCGAGCAGTGGGCGGAGCTTATCGAGCAGCGTACGCACTATGTCATGCTCGTCGATAAGCTTCGCGAGCTCGACGAGAGCGTTGCCCTGGATGAGACCGGTAGAACGCGCAAGGCGGAGCTGCTCGAGCGCATTCTCGAGCACGATGTCGATATCCGGCGTCGGCTGGTCACCCGGCGCGACGAGCTCGGCAAGCTGATCGGCGTCTCCCGCAAGCAGCGCGATCTGCATCGCGCCTACGCACCGCAGCAAGGCCTCGATTCCCTGCAGGACGACACCCCGCCGTGAGCGGCATCACGCCGTTGATCGATACCCTGATGCACCAGGTGCTGGGGCGTCAGGGCGAGGCGTCCCAGCAGCGTTCGATCAACGCGCCGGTCCAGCCGGTCACCCCCGGCGAGGGGCCGCGCGCGCTCTCCCGGGATGCCAGCCTGGATGGTCGGCTCACTTCCGCCGAGCGAAACATCGATGAGCTGCGCCACCTCCCGCCGTCGCTGCCCCAGGGCGGGCGCCCGGCGCCGGGCGCGCCCGGCGAGGCGCCGCCCGGCTCGACCCAGACCCATTTCAGCCCCGCGGCGCGCGGCATCGCCGACGTCCTCTTGCGCTTTCCCGCCCCGCCCGCAGCGCTGCGTATCGAGGCGCCGTTGATGGCCGCCGGCGAGGCGCCGGACGCCCGAGCGCTGGCCGGGCGCCTCGATGCCAGCATCCGTGACAGCGGCCTGTTCTACGAAGCGCACTTGAAGCGCTGGTTCCAGGGCGACGTTTCCCGCCAGCAGCTGCTGCGCGAGCCGCAGATGCAGCTCGCCCGGCCCCTGGCTGGCCACTCGCCACCCATGCCGGCGAACCAGCCGGGCGCGAGCGCGGCGCCCGGGTCACCGTCGGCGCCTCTTTCCACGAGCATCCTGCCCGGCACGCCGCTGGTGGCCGTGCCCGCTCCCCAAGGGGCGGCGCTTCTCGGCGCGCCGGCCCCTTTGCCTACTGCTGCACCTGCCGCGGGCGCCCTGCCGGCGGGGGCGCCGGGCGCCATGCCTGACGTCGATCGACCCGTTGTCGAGCGCACCGCCGTCGGCGTCGCGCCGAGCAGCGCGGCGGTATCGCCAAACGACGAGTCACCGGCGCGGGCGAGCGCGCTTCGCGACGCCGCCGCGCTGCGTGAATTCGAGGCGCTGTCGCCCCACAAGCGCGAGGTCGTTCACGAGAGCCTGCAGGGGCTGGTGCGCCAGCAGCTCGAAATGCTCGCCACGCCCATGCTGCGCTGGGAGGGCGATGTCTGGGCGGGCGTCTTCATGGCGCTGTTGATCAGCGCGCCCGGGCGGCGCCAGGGCGGGGAGGAGGAGAGCGGCGGCGAGCAAGAGCAGGCGTGGCGCTCGCAGATGCAGCTCGACGTGCCCGAGATCGGTGCGTTCCAGATCGCACTGTCGCTCTACCAGACGACCCTCGGCGTCGAGATCCAGGCCGCGGACGAGGCCACGCGTCAGCGCCTCGCCCCCGCCATCGCCGACCTGGAAGCGCGTCTGGGCGCGCTCGATTTCGCACGCGTGCGCGTCGTGCTGACCACCTCGACGGAGCCGAACTGATGGACGCACCCCACGAGCGTCGCCGCCAGGCGGTGGCGCTGGCCTACAAGGAGGACGAAGCGGCGCCGCGGGTGGTCGCCAAGGGGTATGGCGAGCTGGCCGAGCGCATCATGGCCGAGGCGCAGCGCCAGGGGATCTACGTCCACGATGCGCCGGAGCTGGTGGCGCTTTTGATGCAGTTGAACCTCGACACCGAAATCCCGGCGAGTCTCTACCAGGTGGTGGCGGAGCTGCTGGTATGGGTATTCGAACTCTCCAGTGACGAGTCGACACGCCTGGCAAGGCGCAAGTAGCCAATGCCGACGTTGTATGCAAACATGAGGAGGATAAGGGAACAAAATCATCCGAGGCGTCAGTACAATGGTCAGCCAACGCCTCGTCGGTCGATGGAACATTATGAGTCAAACAAGCTTCTTCGATGAAATCCAAGAGATCAATCTCGCGTATCTGCTGCTGGCCCAGCGGCTGCTGAACGAAGATCGCGAATCGGCGATGCTGCGCTTGAAAGTGGACGGCGACCTCGCCGACCTGCTCGTCTCCATGAACGCCTGGCAGCTCACCAAGCTGTCGCGTACCAATCAGCTGGTCTGCCGGTTCAGCCAGGTGAGCGCCCAGCAGCTTCGCCAGATCATGGAAAACCCCCGCGACCAGGGACTGTCGGGCCTCCACGCCTCGCTTTTGATGGCCTGCGAGCCCTTCGACACGCTGCCGAAGGGAGGGGCGGAGTGAGTCAGAAAAGCTTGGTCGATGAAATGCATCAGGTTCAGCTGGCCATCGAGCTGATCGAGCTCGGCGCGCGCCTTCAGGTGCTGGAAACGGAAACCGAGCTGAGCCGCACCCGCCTGATCAAACTCTACAAGGAAGTGCGCGGCATGTCGCCGCCCAAGGGCATGCTGCCCTTCTCGACGGACTGGTTCGTCACCTGGCTGCCCAACGTCCACTCGTCGCTGTTCTACAACATCTACGCGAGCCTGCGTGGCAACACCGACTGCGAGCGCATCGACGCCTTCGTCAAGGCCTACCGCATCTACGAAGAGCAGGTCGTGCTCGAGAAGGTCGACCCGGTGCTGGGGCTGACCCGCGCCTGGACGCTGGTGCGCTTCTTTGAAAGCGACCTGCTGCAGCTCACTGCCTGCACGCGCTGCAAGGGGCGCTTCGTCGCCCACGCCCACAGCCCCACCCACGACTACGTGTGCGGCATCTGCCAGCCCCCCTCCCGCGCCGGAAAGACCCGCAAACCCTCTGCCCAGTAGTACCGATTCCGGCAAGCCTGCGTGACTGACAGCCCCTGGCGCAAGCCCGCGCTCGCTCACCTCGAATCGATGTGCGCTTAACCCTTAGATAGCGGTAAAAGGCACCGGTACTTTCTCATTAAGCCTGCGGTGCGCCCTAGTATGATAGGCCTAAGCGTCATTTAGGCGAGGACGTTGCGCTTTCGTCGTCACGCAAGGTCGAAACGTCTCCTCTGGTTAACCACTGTCGTTGCAAGGAACGTACGTGTGCTGATTTTACTAGGTTATGTGGTGGTGCTGCTGTCGGTGTTCGGCGGCTACGTGTTGGCGGGGGGGAGTCTCGGACCGCTGGTCCAGCCCATGGAGCTGGTGATGATCGGCGGCGCTGGCGTCGGTGCCTTCATCGCCGCCAACAACGTCAAGGCGATCAAGGCCACCTTCAAGATCCTGCCCAGGCTCAAGGGGGCCAAGAAGTACAACAAGGATCTCTACATGGAGCTGATGGCGCTGCAGTTCAAGCTGCTCTCCAAGATCCGCCGCGAAGGCATGCTGGGGATCGAACGCGACATCGACAGCCCCGCCGAAAGCCCGCTGTTCCAGGAGCACCCCAAGGTGCTCGCCGACCCGCACATCATGAACTTCCTCACCGACTACCTGCGCCTGATGGTGAGCGGCGGCATGGAGCCCATGGAGATCGACGAGCTGATGCTCCACGAGATCGAGGCTTTCGAGCAGGAGGCGCACATACCGATCGATGCGATCAACAAGGTGGGCGACGCCATGCCCGCCTTCGGTATCGTCGCGGCGGTGATGGGCGTGGTGAAGGCGCTGACCTACGCCGATGCCAGCCCCGAGCAGCTCGGCGAGATGATCGCCCACGCCCTGGTGGGCACCTTCCTGGGGATTCTGATGGGCTACGGCTTCATCAGCCCCGTGGCCAGCTACGCCGACCGCCAGGCCAAGGAGGCCGAGAAGATGCTCCAGTGTATCCGCGTGACGCTTCTGGCGAGCCTTCACGGCTACGCGCCGCAATTGGCGGTAGAGTTCGGCCGCAAGGCGCTGCACAGCGCCGAGCGTCCGAGCTTCAGCGAGCTCGAGGAGTACGTTCGCGAGGCCAAGAAGGGCGGTAGTGCATGAGCAAAGGGGCTGACAAGCGCCCGATCGTCATTCGGCGCAAGAAAGTGGTTCATGCCCATCACGGCGGCGCGTGGAAGATCGCCCTGGCGGACTTCATGACGGCCCTGATGGCGCTGTTTCTGGTGCTGTGGATCCTGAGCATCTCGAGCGACGAGCAGCGCCGGGGCGTGGCGGAGTACTTCAGCACCCCGCTGGTGACGGCGATCACCGGCGGCGATCAGTCCGGCAGCACCCGGGTGATTCCCGGCGGCGGCCCGGACCCGACCCACAGCGACGGCGAGCGGGCGCGGATCGACATCTCCCAGCACACCCGGCCGAGCCTTCAGGAGCGGCGCTTCTTCACCGACCTGCAGGCGCGCATCGAAAACGCGATCGAGCAGGACCCGGAACTGCGCCAGCTGCGCTCCCAGATGCGCTTCGACCTGACCCGCGAGGGACTTCGCATCCAGCTGCTGGATACCGATCAGCGACCGATGTTCGAGCTCGGCAGCGACCAGGTCGCCCCCTACATGCGAAGCCTTCTGCGCACCATGGCGCCGCTGCTCAACGAGCTGCCCAACGACCTGAGCATCAGCGGGCATACCGATAGCGTCCCCTACGCCGGCGGCTATCGCGGCTACAGCAACTGGGAGCTCTCCAACGACCGCGCCAACGCCTCGCGCCGCGAGCTGGTCGCCGGCGGCCTCGACCCGGACCAGCTCTTGCGCGTCTCCGGCTTCGCCGACCGCGTGCTGCTCCCCGATGCCACGCCGATCGATCCGCGTAACCGACGCATCGAACTGGTGGTGCTGCTGCCGGAAATCGCCGATGCGATCCGCAACCCCAACGTGCTCGGCCCGCAGGATCTGGTCGAGGACGAAAATAGTGCGATCGAGGCTTTAGAAAACATGCCGCAGGCCGATATAGCGCAGTAAGCGAGGCGGGTCATAACAACTATGACACTCAAGTGGAGCAGTGCATGGACATAGCGGATTTTTTTGACACCTTTTTCGAAGAGGCCGAAGAGCTGCTCGCGGACATGGAGCAGCACTTGCTGGAGCTGGATGTCGATGATCCCGATAGCGAGCAGCTCAATGCCATTTTCCGCGCGGCCCACTCCATCAAGGGCGGCGCGGGCACGTTCGGTTTCAACGTGCTGCAAAAGACCACGCACATTCTGGAAAACCTGCTGGACAGCGCGCGCAAGGGGGAACTGGTGCTGCGCGCCGACCTCGTTGACACGTTTTTAGAGGCCAAAGACATCATGCATCAACAGCTCGATGCCTATCGCAACGAGGAAGAGCCCGACCAGGACGCTTTCGAGCGCATCTGCCACACGCTCCAGCAGATCGCCCTGGAGGAAATCGGCGAAGCCCTCGAGGCGCCGCCGGTACCGGTGCGGGC
>NZ_JAMZBD010000045.1:0-11572 GCF_024158685.1 Halomonas sp. 707D4
GATGTCACCGGCGGAAGCGGTATTGATCCGATGATCGAACTTCTCGGAGCTGTTCAGCTCGATGCCCACCTTGTCGGTGAACAGGTAACCGGCACCGAAAGTGAAGCCGCTTTCGTTCTGCACGTTGAGAGAGTCACCGGCGACATTGCCATTGCCGGAGCCGGTATCGGTCTTGGAGTAGCCACCGCGAACGAAGGTATCGCCCGCCTGGAAAGCCAGGGCCGCTTGGCTGGCCATCAAGACGCTTGCGGAAATCACGGCGGCAGACAGGAATTTCACTTTTTTCATGGGGGTCATCCTATTCGATTTGCCAGGGATTGATGCCGGTGCATCCGACGTTCTTGTACAATATATACCAATCGAACACTGTTTCCAAATTTTCGATGGAACTTCTTTATAATATTTGCGTCTGGTCGACTCTTTTTTATGCACAAAAAAAAGGTCCCCCGAAGGGGACCCAGGTGGAGCACGCCAGCTCACTCGGTGTGTCGCCGAACCTTCCGGCGACCTGGCAGCGAAGGAAGAGTCACTCAAGATCCACTCTATTCGTCTGCCGCTTGCCCAGTATATTGCGATCAACGTGCCATGTTTCAAAAAAAACAATTAAAACAATTAGATATGAAATAAAAATGAAATCGACCCTATCGCCAGGAAAGCTTTCACTCTCCTCGTGCACCAGCGCCGCGCAGAAAAATGCCGTGGTGCATCATCAGGTTGCACTCACCTTCTGACGTCTTCGGCGTGAATCGCTGGCCGCGCTCGTCGCGCCCTGCTTTCGCCTTGCCAGCGGCCGGCGTGGCTACGCATACTAGCCATCACATCACGAGACAGAGGGAGCTTCATGGCGTTCGACTCCACCCCATCCTACATCGCGACCGAGGCCCTCAAGCAGGCGGTGAATGCCGCCGTGACGCTCGAGCGCCCGCTACTCATCAAGGGCGAGCCGGGCACCGGCAAGACGCTGCTGGCCGAGGAGCTGGCGCGCTCGCTCGACACCGAACTGATCACCTGGCACGTCAAGTCCAGTACCAAGGCCGCCCAGGGGCTCTACGAGTACGATGCGGTGAGTCGCCTGCGCGACTCCCAGCTCGGCGTCGAGGGCGTCGAGAACGTCGCCAACTACATTCGCCCCGGCAAGCTCTGGCAGGCATTTCGTGCCGACAAGCGCGTGGTGCTCTTGATCGACGAGATCGACAAGGCGGACATCGAGTTCCCCAACGACCTGCTCCAGGAGCTGGATCGCATGGAGTTCCACGTCTACGAGACCGGCGAGACCGTGCGCGCCGAGCAGCGCCCGATCATCGTCATCACCTCCAACAACGAGAAGGAGCTGCCGGACGCCTTTCTGCGCCGCTGTTTCTTCCACTACATCGACTTTCCCGACCGCGAGACGCTCAAGGCCATCGTCGACGTGCATTTCCCCGGCATCGCCCCCAGGCTGGTCGGTGAAGCGCTCAACGTCTTCTTCGAGCTGCGCGAGGCGCCGGGGCTCAAGAAGAAGCCCTCGACCTCGGAACTCGTCGACTGGCTGAAGCTCTTGATGAGCGACGAGCTCTCGCGCGATGCGCTCTACCACCGCGATCCGGCCAAGGCGCTGCCGCCCCTGGCCGGTGCGCTGGTCAAGAACGAGCAGGACACCCACCTGCTCGAGCGCCTCGCCTTCATGATGCGCCGCGCAGGCCGCTGAGCCATGTTCATCGGTCTGTTCGAGACGCTCAGACGCGCCGGCGTCCCGGTCTCGCTGCGCGAGCTTCTGGATCTGCACGCGCTGGTCGAGCGCGGCGTGGTGTTCGCCGACATGGAGAGCTTCTACCACCTCGCGCGCACGGTGATGGTCAAGGACGAGCGCTACTTCGACCGCTTCGACCGCGCCTTCGCCGCCTGGTCCGAGGGGCTCGAGAGCCTTGAGGGTGCCATCGAGGCGCTGATTCCCGACGATTGGCTGCGCCGCGAGTTCGTGAACCAGTTAAGCGAAGAGGAGAAGGCCAAAATCGATTCGCTGGGCGGACTGGAGGCGCTGATCGAGACCTTCAAGCAGCGCCTCGCGGAGCAGAAGGAACGCCACGCCGGCGGCAGCAAGTGGATCGGCACCGGCGGCACCAGCCCCTTCGGCGCCTACGGCTACAACCCCGAGGGCATGCGTATCGGCCAGGAGGGCTCGCGCCATCGCCGCGCCGTGAAGGTGTGGGACGAGCGGCGCTTTCGCGACTACGACGACAGCCTTGAGCTTGGCACGCGCAACCTGAAGATGGCGCTGCGCCGGCTTCGTAAGTTCGCCCGCCAGGGCGCGCGCTCGGAGTTCGACGTCGACGCCACCATTCGCGAGACCGCCCGTGATGCGGGGCTATTGAACGTGCAGATGCGCCCGGAGCGCCACAACGCCGTCAAGGTGCTGCTGTTTCTCGACGTGGGCGGCTCGATGGACGATCACGTGCGTCTGTGCGAGGAGCTCTTCTCGGCGGCGCGCTCGGAGTTCAAGCACCTGGACTACGTCTACTTCCACAACTGCCTGTACGAGAGCGTCTGGAAGAGCAACCGCCGCCGCCAGAGCGACCGCCTGCCCACCGAGGAGCTGCTGCGCACCTACGGGCCGGACTACCAGGTGATCGTCGTGGGTGATGCGGCGATGTCACCTTACGAGATCACCCACCCCGGCGGTAGCGTCGAGCACGTAAACGAGGAGTCCGGCGGGGTGTGGCTCGAGCGACTGACCCGGCGCTTTCCCAAGCTCGTGTGGCTGAACCCGACGCCCGCGAACACCTGGCACTACACCTACTCTACCGGGCTCGTTCGCGAGATCGTCGGCGAGCGCATGTACCCGCTGAGCGTCGAAGGGCTCGAGCGCGCCATGCGCGAACTCGCCCGATGAGTCAGAGCGTTTCGGGAAGCGTGTTCAGGCCATCGAGAAACGCCTGCTTGGCGCTTTCGAACGCCTTGGGGTCGTGCTTGAAGCGGCGCAGAATGCGTGCAGGGTCGAAAGAGAGCGTCGGGGTGAGCGCTTCGGGGTGCCGGGCGTTTACGCCGATGCGCTGCCCCTCTTCGCCGTCGAACCAGCACTGGATGCCGCACTCCTGGTAGAAGGCTTCTTCGCTGGGCGTTGCCGCCGTGACGCGCAGCGGCACGTTCAGCACGAGCTCGCGCACCAGGCGCGCCCTGGCACCCTCAGCCAGCTCGCAGGTCAGGCGCAGCGTCATGCCCTCGCCCTTCTCGTCGAGCACGAGAAGGGCCAGCGCCAGCGGCTCACCCTGGACGCCGACGCCGGCCACCAGGCGTGCGCTCTCGTTAGCGAACAGCACGTTCAGGGTACCGGTGAACTCCACCAGCGGGGTGAGCCCGGCCTGCTGGCCATACACCTCGGCACACAGCCTGGCCAGGCACGCACGGCGCGCATCGGCCTGCTTGATTTGAACAACCTTCATCGCGTTCTCTCGTGACTTTTGAATCCGCCCGGCCGGGCGGTCGTTAAAGCTCGCCAGCCTAGAGCATTAGACCGCCAGGCGCCAGCGCCCGGCGTAAGGCCCCTCTCTACGCCTCAAGAACGCAAAAAGCCAACTCAATGGCTTTTTGCGTTCGTCATGGCTGGTGGCGATCATCGAGGCAGGATGCGCTCTACGAGACAAGTAAGAGCGCTAGAGCCCTGCCAGCATGCCTGCGGGATAGGTCAAGGTCAGCAAGTTCGCCATACCGACTAGAAACAGAGTGACACCGGCGGCTAGGCCCACCGCTGCCACGGGCTGAATACGCGCGACCAACAGCAGAAAGCAAAGGCAGAACAACGCCGCGGTCACCAGAAAGCCAAAGATCATCACGCAGCCGACCAAAGCGAAGAAACCGACGATCCACAATAGTTGCTGGTGAGAAGGTTGCAACTGCCAAGCCTTGGGCTTGATAGCGGTCCTTACGATTTCGCACACGCAGGCGGCTACGATGATAGCGATCGCAAGCCGGGGCATGATGCCGCCAAGCAGGGAAAGATCGTCAAACGCCCACCACATGTACCCGGCACCGATCAGAAGACTTGCCAGTAGCAGCATGTCGATCATCCCGAGTGCCAGCGGCGCCGTTTCCTCTGGTGTCAGCGAGGATACGGCAGTGCGACGTTTTCTCAGGTAGACGCGCAGCGGCGGAATAACCAGGGATGCTGCAATGAGAGCACCAATGATCAATACGCCAGGCCTCCAGAACGCGTCCGTACCTTGAAACTGGGCGGCTTGATAGAAATAGGCTTCCGCCCCCGGTGCAAGCACGAAGCCGATCAGAAAGGCAGGGCGTGACCAGTTCGCCTGCTTGAACAGCACCCCGAGGGCACCGATGATACCCAAGGCGAACAGATCTCCCAGCGATCGGGTCGCCTGATAGGCCGCGAACAGAATCAGGGTGATGATCAACGGCGCCAGAATCACGAAGGGCACGCGAGTCAGGCTCGCCACGGGTCGAGCAAGTCCGAGACACAGCGCGGCACCCAGAATGTTGGCAAGTGCCAGGGACCAGATGATGGTGTAGGTCAGATCGAGATTCGTCTCGAGCATGCTGACTCCCGGCTGAAGCCCAAGCAGCAAAAGGCCGCCGAGAAACACCGCCGCTGTTCCCGAGCCCGGAATACCGAACAGCAACGTGGGTACCATCGCCCCACAGGCACAAGCGTTATTGGCGGACTCCGGGGCGATCACGCCCCGAATGTCCCCCTTGCCGAACCGAGACTTGTCCTTGGCGCTTTGTACCGCGTGGCCGTAGGTCAGCCAGTCCACCACGGATCCCGCCAGACCTGGAATTGTCCCCATCAGGCTACCGATACCCGCACAGCGCGCGACCAGCCGCGGACGTCTGGCTACATCTGTCATGCCCTCCTTCCAACCCTTGCCCAGTTGACAGGGCTGCTCGGCGATCGCGCCGCGTTTGACGAGTAGATCGATGATTTCGGGAAGCGCGAAGATGCCCAGGCCCACTACCACCAGCGGCAGTCCATCGTAGAGGTAATCGATTTCAAAGGGCAGCCTGAACTCGCCGGTGGCCGGTGCCATGCCAATGGTGCCGACCAACAACCCGACTCCACAGGCG
Source organism: Halomonas sp. 707D4 (assembly GCF_024158685.1). Taxonomy (NCBI): domain Bacteria; kingdom Pseudomonadati; phylum Pseudomonadota; class Gammaproteobacteria; order Oceanospirillales; family Halomonadaceae; genus Halomonas; species Halomonas sp. 707D4. The sequence continues at coordinate 5,059 of NZ_JAMZBD010000045.1, forward strand.
GCCACGCCTTTGAAAACGTCCTTGCCGGACAGGACCGCCACCATGGAAAGCCCCAACAGGGTCAGCATGAAAAGCTCAGAGGAGGAGAAGGAAAGCACCACGGGACGCGCAATTAGAATGAAGGCGGTCAGCACCATCGCTCCGATGAGCCCGCCGATCATGGAGGAAAGGAAGGCACTGGAGAGCGCCCGGGCCGCCTGACCTTTCTTGGCCAGAGCAAAGCCATCCACCACGGTGGCCTGTGAGGCGCTCGAACCGGGAATACCCAACAAGACCGAGGCGAAAGTGTCACCGGTGGGAATCACTGCGACCAGGCCCATCAACATGCCCAAGGCAATGGACGGCTCCATGCCGTAGAGAAAAGGCAGTAGAAGCGACATGCCGGCGATGCCGCCAAGTCCTGGAATGATGCCAACGATGAGCCCGATGAGCACACCGATGACCATGTACAGCATATGAGGCACCGTGAACAGCTGCCCCAAGCTTGAAAAGAGAACGTCTACCATTGTCGTGGCTCTCGAATTATCAAGTGGTGAACGGTCGCAAGACACCGAAGCGGTGCCTTGCGGGTATCGACCGACGTTTTAAAGGCGAGCACCGTGCTGCTCTTGCAGCCAGGTCACCAACCACTCCCGGGTCGACTCCTCGAGAGACATGGCATCTTGAAGATGCTGTTCGACCACCTCGCCCACCACCGGTGTGTAGGGCCCTAGCTGAGCCATGGACGCCTCCTTGAATGCTTCGGTTTCCACGAATCGATGCGCCGCATCGCGATACTCGCGAATCAGTGCTTCGGGCGCCTCCTTGGGCAACAGAATCAGTTTCTGCAGGGTGAAGCCGGAGGCGAAGAACTTGCGATACGCCTCAGCGGCAGGCCCACTGGGCGCTTCGCCATGGCGCGCCTCGTACACTTCATTGAAAGTTGGAAGCTCGGGAAAGGCGGGATCACGCTGGATGTCACCGTTATCGTCGAGCACGCCAAGCGAGAACAGCGGCACGGCCTTGCCACTGTCGACCAAGGGCTGGACACTACTGAAATAAGCGGACGTGGTCTGAAAGTCGATGTCCGCTTCACCGCGCTCGAACGCCAGCCGTCCCTCTCCCCGACTGCGCATGCCGGACACGGCCTGTACGTCGGCGCCCAAGAGATCCAGTGCCAGCAGTACCGGAAGTTCGAGTCCGGTATGGCTTTGAACGGCAAACTTTACGCGCTGGTCCTCGAGCACATCGAAAATCGCCTCGGCATCGTCACCCAGTGAAGGCTGGGCGTAGACCACCCCTCCAGTGGGGGTGGCGAGGATCGGCGTCCAGTCGTCGTAGTCGTAGCGTACCCGGCGATCCTGGAGCATGGCCGGGTACTGGGTAGAGGCGGAAGTACCGATCCACTGGCTGCCGTCTGCGGCAGCACGCATGGCAAACAGGTTGCTTCCATTGATCGAGCCACCGCCGGGTACGTTGTCGATCACAAGCGTCGGATTGCCCGGGATGTTATCGCTCATCCAGGTGGTGAAAAAACGGGCCCATACGTCGGTGCCGCCTCCCACGCCGAAGGGAATGGTCCAGTGAATGGTCTCGGGAACGTTCGCCTCGCTGGCCTGGGCGTTCGCGCCGAGAACGCCTAGCGTCGAGCAGACCACGACGAGCAGTGCCTTGCTCCAGGTAGTGCTCAGCATGGAGAACCGCGGGCCGTGAGGGTATCGAGAGTCGAGGGTGATCATGGCGTTACTCCTGTTTTCATTATTGTCGATGGGGGTTTTATCGAAGGGTCTAGTCGCTGGTTTCGAGAACGGGCTGGTCCTGCCTGTTCGCAGGAGTAGCGTAGAAGATCTGCCCGCTCATGATCTTGCGAGCCGTTCGAACCACCGAGATACGCGCCAGATCGAAGGCGTTCTGCTCTCGATATTGCGCTGTCAGCTCGATGGACCCGGAAGGATGTTTCAAGGTGATATTGGATAACAGCGTAGAAGCGGTAAATTTATCCGACGCGGTGGCCATCTGATGGGCCACGGACTCGGGGACGTTGATCGCCGCCGCCACCGCCATCGCCCCGGTCACGGCGATGGACTTGTGGCACCGGTGGGGCACGAAATAGCGCACGTCAAGGGTATGCGCGGCCTCCTGAGCGTCGGACACCAGCACGATCTTTGGCAGCACGCTCTCACTTACGTCCCCGAGCCCCATGCGCTGGCCCGCTTCGAGGCGCAAGCTTTCCAGGCGTTCGAGCAAGGCGGTGTTCGCGTCGAGCTCCGCCGGCGTTTCATGCCCGCTCAAGCCTACTGACGACGCCCGAAGCAGCATGACCGGGGTGGCCGCGTCGATACAGCTCACTTCGATATCGGCGATGGTTTCCCGGGCGTGCCCTGTGGGCAGAAGCTGTCCTGTCTTGCTGCCCATGATGTCGAGGAAACTGAGCTGGATACCCGCGGCACTTCCGGGAACGCCGCTGATGGTGACGTTACCTTCGTACTCGACCTGTTTGGACGGTGTCGGGACCTGGCACTCGATGAGGCGCTGGGTATTGAGGTTGTGTACCCTCACCACAGTCATCCCGTCGCAAGGTTCGACCAATCCGGACTCGATGGCGTAAGGACCCACGGCGGAAAGCATGTTGCCGCAGTTGGGGTTGAAATCGACGCGCTTGTTGACCACATCGACTTGGGCAAAGAGATAGTCCACATCCGCCTCGGGATGGGTCGAGCGCTCGACGATAGCCACTTTGCTCGTGAGCGGATCGCCCCCGCCGATGCCGTCGATCTGCAGGGCATGCCCTGAACCCATTAGGCTGAGCAGTATCTCGGCTCGCTGCTCGGGCTCATCAGGCAAATCCTTCATTCGAATGAAAGGGCCTCGCGACGTGCCGCCCCGCATGATGACGCATGGAATACTGTTCATGGCGCTCCGCCGTGGATTCTAAATGGTCGTGAAACGGAGCATGTCAGCCAGTTTTTAATGTCTCAAATGCAAATATGAGTTGCTATAAATCCACTTTTTGCATTAATGTGTTTTGCTTATCAAACTTCCTCTTTTACGCAACAATCCCATGCTCCATAGACTCGAATTTCTCGATCTGCAGGCGTTCATTCTCGTGGCCGAGCTGGGCACCTTCCACGAGGCAGCTCAACGTCTTCATCTGTCCCAGCCCGCTTTGACTCGACGTATTCAGAAACTTGAAGAAACCCTTGAAGTTGAACTACTTGAGAGAACTACCCGGCGGACACGATTGACACCAATCGGCGTCGACTTTCTACCTCGAGCCAGAAGGATGCTCGAAGAATACGAGTCCTCTATCCTCGGCATCCGGGAGTTAGTTACCCACCAGAAGGGTACCGTGACAATCGCCTGCCTGCCCACAGCGGCCTTCTACTTTTTGCCTAGTGTCATTCGCGTCTTCAGCGAGGCTTGGCCCGGCATTCGCATTCGAATTCTGGATGTTAGTGCTAACGAAGGGCTCGAGAGAGTCATCAACGGCGAGGCAGATTTCGGCATCAACATGATAAGTGCCCAAAGCTCCGAGGTCAGGTTTACGCCGCTACTGCGCGACCCTTTCGTACTGGCCCTGCGTTCTGATCATCCGCTCGCCAGCAAGAAGCGCATCGAATGGAGTGATCTCGAGGATGTACGGCTGATCACGGTCAGCCGCGACAGTGGTAATCGAACAATATTGGACAATGCTCTCTCCTCCGAGGGAATCCACCTCAACAGCTTCTACGAGGTCCAGCACCTCTCCACATCGCTGGGGCTGGTCGAATCAGGACTGGGGGTGGCGATTTTGCCGCGCATGACCATGCCCGGTAACGATCACGACACGCTCTGTTTTCGAAAACTTCCCGAACCGCACATCCAACGCTCCATCGGCTTGGTACGCAGTAATTCCCACAGTCTTTCAAGTACCGCTCAACTATTCATCGATCTGCTTCTGGAGCATTGGGGTAGCGATTCTCAGTAACTCAATGCAATCAGGCCAGTAGAGCATGTGTATTTCAGAATGAACTTGCGAGCGTCAAGCAAGCCCTTGAACAGCATCGCCCTACTGTCCGGTGATTTAATATTACAAAGCTGTTTGCCGCATATCGGGCGCACGCTCATGCGCAAAAAGCACGCCCTGAGCACTGAAATACATCAGCAGCAGGGGCAACCACATGTCTTGGTTATTCCTTGATTAACCAAACGCGACTTGATTCTTGCAGGTGCTTTCTGTAACGCCTAGGGTGAAAAGTTCTCACCGGCCGACAAGGAGTGCCCATGCCCCAGTTCATCAACGACCCGACGCTGCCCAAGCCGGATTTCCCCGGCAGCCACATGGTGGTCGACGACCACTACGTGTTCATCTCCGGGCTGACCGTCTCCGATATCGCCGACGACATGTCCCCCTCACTGGATACCGGCGAGCAGACCCGCCGCGTGATGCGCGAGCTCGAGCGGATGCTTCGCCAGGAGGAACTCGCCTGGCGCGACGTGGTGCGTGTCGATATTCATCTGTGTGATCTTGGCGATATCCACACGCTCGACGGCGTCTACGCCGAGTTCTTCGAGCCGGGCCGCTACCCCGCGCGTACCTGCACCGAATCGCCCAAGCTGAGCGGCGCCAGTCGCGTGGAGATCACGCTGATGGCAAGCCGAGCAGGCCAGGCGAGGACGCCGCCAGGCACGCCGCGCAGCGACGAGGATACCGGCCCGGAGTAGCCTCCCTTCGCACGTCAGGAGGCGCTAGCCAGCAAGGCGATGATCCGCTCGATATCCAGATGCGCTTCGAGGGTATCCGCCAGGCGCTCGAGTTCACGCTCGCGATGGGCGACATAGTCCATGGGCTCGGGCGCCGCCAGCCCCAGGCGCGCCAGCAACGACGCGCAAGCCTCGGGATGATCGAACAGGCCGTGCAGGTAGGTGCCCAACACCTGGCCGTCACTGCTCACTGCGCCATCGAAGCGATCGCCCAGATCGAACAGCGGCCTTTCGAGCGCTGCGCCTTCGCTCACCCCGTTGTGAATCTCGTAGCCCGTGACCCGCGCGCCCTCCCCCGCAAGCGTCCCGGTCACGTTGCACAGCTGCTTGCCGGGCATCATGCGCGTGGTCAGGGGCAAGAGCCCAAGCCCCGCCACGCGGCCCGCCGGGCCTTCGAGCCCATCCATGTCCTCCACCCACTCACCGAGCATCTGAAAACCGCCGCAGATCCCCAGCACCCTGCCGCCATAGCGCAGATGGCGCTTGATCTGGTTTGGCCAACCCTGGCGTACGAGCCAGGCCAGGTCGCTCACGGTGCTCTTGCTGCCGGGCAAGATGATGACGTCCGCCGGCGGGATCGGCTCGCCCTCGGGGACGAAGGTCAGCGCCACCTGCGGGTGCAGCCGCAGGGCGTCGAAATCCGTGTGATTGCTGATGCGCGGCAGGCGCGGCACGACGACGTTCAGGGTTCGCGGGTGCTTCTCGGCCTGGGTGGCCGCGACCGCGTCCTCCGCATCGAGCAGGTGCCCGGCAAGAAACGGCAGTGTCCCGAACACCGGCTTGCCTGTGCGCGCCTCGAGCCATTCGAGCCCCGGGGTGAGCAGATCGATATCGCCGCGAAAGCGGTTGACGATGAAGCCTTGCGTGCGGGCGCGCTCGCTGACGCTCAGGAGCTCGAGCGTACCGACGAGCTGGGCGAACACCCCGCCGCGGTCGATGTCACCCACCAGCAGCACCGGGCAGTCGACGGCCTCGGCGAAGCCCATGTTGGCGATATCGTTCTGGCGCAGGTTGATCTCCGCGGGGCTTCCCGCTCCCTCCGCGATGATCACGTCAAAGCGGCGCTCTAGAGCGTGCCAGGCGGCCATGACACTATCGAAGGCGGTGCGCTTGAAATCGTGGTAATCGATCGCGTCCATATGGCCGTGCACCCGCCCGCGCAGGATCACCTGGGCGCCGCGCTCGCTTTCGGGCTTGAGCAGTACCGGGTTCATGTCGCTGTGCGGGGCAACGCCCGCCGCCTGGGCCTGAAGCGCCGTGGAGCGGCCGATCTCGCCGCCGTCCTCGGTCACGGCGCTGTTGAGCGCCATGTTCTGCGGCTTGAAGGGAGCGACGCGAATGCCCCGGCGCTTGAGCACGCGGCAAAGCCCGGCGACCACCGTGCTCTTGCCCGCATCCGACGTCGTGCCTTGAATCATCAGCGTGGTCATTCGCCCCTTCTCTTCATGCCTCGAGGAAAGGGCGAACTCTAACGGGCGGCGGCAGGCTCTGCAACGCGCACCTGCCGTCGGGCTTGGAAGGGAACGATCAGAAAGAGTAGGCGTAGTTCACCATGGCCGCGGTATCGCTCGGGGCGCTGGCGTCGTGGCCGGGCTCCAGGGCGTGAAGCAGGTTGAGCTGCCACTGGCTGCGCTCGCCGGTCTTGAAGGCGTAGCCGAGCTCGATGTCGATCTCGCGACCGGAGGGCGCAAGCGAGGCGCTGCGGCTTTCGCGCACCACCGTGCCGTCGAGCTGGCGGCCGACCGGCACGTCGAAGTTCGCCTCGGCGCCTTCGATGCGCAGCGGCTGGCGC
>NZ_JAMZBD010000046.1:0-11444 GCF_024158685.1 Halomonas sp. 707D4
AAGGCGGCCTCGTTGGCGAAGGCCGCCTTGAGCCCCTTCCACGAGTAGCGCGTGGAGTGTATCAGGTGGGTGATTCCGGTATGCCTTGGCTTCATTGCCTCATCCATCTCGTCGGTCGCGCCGTGCACGGCGGCGTCAGTGGGCCAGTATCATGGCGTCCAGATCCAGCGACAGCGGGTCGAGCACCTCCGCCCAACTCAGGTACGGCGTGGAGCCGGTGCCGTTGACCAGCACGCTGAACACCCCCCAGCGGCCCTGGGCCGTACGAAAGTAGCCCGCCGCGGCGCGCACCGCAAACGGCTGGTTGAGGGTGCCGGTCTTGAGCATGACGTTGTTCTGGAAGGTCGGCGAGCCGCGGCGGATGAAGCGCATCACGCCGTTGGAAGGCGACTGGAACGACGCCACGAAGCTCGGAAAGAGCGCTCCCTGGCGGAACATGTCCTCGAGCATCACCGTCACGCCGTGGGCGGAGGTGCGATTCGCCGTGGTCAGGCCGCTGCCGCTTTCGAGCGTCAGCGGGCCGTGGCCGGGCAGCGCCCCGGCGTAGGCCTCGATCGCCCGGCCCGCCTGGTCGAGCTGCGCCTGGGGCGTCTCGACCAGGTTCAGCGCCAGCACGTCGGCCATGTAGTTGTTGGAGTAGTTCATGGTGCGCAGCAAGAGCTCCTGAAGGGGCTTGCCGTCCACCGCCGCCAGCCGGCTCGCCCCGGTGGGCCGCGCCGAGGTCACCCTCCACGGGTCGCGCACCGTGATGCCGGCCTGGTCGAGCATGCTCATCAGCACCAGGGCGGTCTGCTCGGCGGGGTCGCCGGCACCGCGGTAGACGTCCTGGGCCATGGCGTTAGTGGAGATCTGCCCGGTCAGGCGCATCACGTCGCCGCGCTCGTCGGAGATGCGCTCGGCGCCGATCTCGGTGCCGCTGTTGGCGGGCACGGTCTGCACCTGGTTCTCCACCGTGATCAGCGGCAGAGGGCTGTCGCACAGCCCGACGCGGGCGGGTGCGCCGGCCTGCGCCGCCGGGGCGACGTTGACGCACCAGGTGGCGAAGTTCACGCCCGCCGAGGTGAGCGGCGCGCTGTAGGCGTTGGTCACTCGGGTCTGGGCGTTGCAGCGGTCGGTGGTCACGCAAGTCACCGGGCCGAAGCGCCATTGGCTTATGACCAGCGCGCCGTCCACCTCGCGCACGCCGGAAAGCTGCAGCCGCTGCACCAGGCGCCAGAGATCCTCGCTGGTCAGCCCCGGGTCGCCGCCGCCTTCGAAGATCAAATCGCCGCGCAGCACGCCGTCGTCGATCGGGGCGCTGCTGACCAGCGCCGTGGTGAAGCGGTGCTGCGGGCCGAAACGGTTCAGCAGTGCCGCGCTCATGTAGGCCTTGGTGACCGAGGCCGGCGAGAGCGCGCGTCCGGGCTCGAGACTGCCGAGCACCTCGCTTGCATCCGGCCCGAGCAGGCGCGCCTCGGCACTGACCGCGAATCCCTTGTCGCGCAGCTGGCCAAGGCGGCTGAAGTCCGCCAGCAGCGGCTGGCTCGCAAGGAGCGCCACCAGCGCCACGCCCGCGGTGCGGGCGAGCCAAAGGGGCTTTGAAAGGACATTGCAACGACTCACGTTCACCTGCCTCGATACGCGTTGATGGGAAAAGGGAGCAGCGGACTACCGGCGTCGACGACTCTCGACCGGGCGCCGCTCACGACGCGGCCTCGCACGGTGTCGGCAGCTCGCACACCAGCCGCCACAAGGGCTGGCCGCTCTGGTCGTACTTGGCCTCGAAGGGCGTCAGGTACTCGCCCTCGGGCGTAACCGGCTCGACCCGGACGGGACACCGGGCGGCGAGCCGCACGCACTCGGCGAACTCCTCGATGTAGAGCGGCCAGTTGGAGCGTACCTCCAGGCGCCCGCCGAGGGCCAGAAGCGCGGGAAACACCGGGTGCCCATGCCAGCGCATCTTGAGGTGCGACGCCTTGGGGTAAGGGTTCGGGTAGAGCACGTAGTGGCGCACAGGCGCCCACTTCGCCGCCTGCGCCAGGCGCCAGAAATCCACCAGGTCGGCGCGCACCAGCAAGGCGTTGTCGGGCAGCGCGCCGTGCTCGCGGGTGAGCCGGCTTTCGCTGCGATCCACGCCGATCACCGCGTGGTCCGGGAACCGGGCCGCCAGGCGCCGTGTCGAAAGCCCTACGCCGCACCCGGCATCGAGGATCAACGGCGCCCGGCGGGCCGCGTACCAGGTACCGGCGGCATCGAAAGCGCGCTGGTTGTGCGCCGCCACGGGTTTCTTGAGCGGATGCGCCAGCGCCCGCTCGAGGCGCCGGGCGAGATCCCGGTGCGGGCCGCTCTGATTGGAAGTGACGATTCGAGACGCCTGCTGCATGCCATCCCCTGATGGAAAAAGCGTGATTCTATCAGTCTCCGGCGCGCGCGGCATGACGCCATTGCGCCCCCGGTGCTATGATCACGTCCAAGAGTTATATGGCGCTCAGCCCCTGGCCGCGTTCGTCGCGCCACTGAGCCAAACGTTACCCAACTATCGCACCACGAGGAATCCGGCTTGTCACATTTACCGGTGATTGTCGGCATGGGCGGCATCAATCCTGCTGGCAGAACCTCGGGCCACCAGGCCTTTCGCCGCACCGTGCTCGATGCGCTCCCCACCGACCTGAAGCGCCATACGCTGGAGAGCTTGGCCGCCCTGATGCGCCTGGCCGTTCACACCGAGCAGGGCTGGCAGGACGCCGACGGCGCCCCGCTCGACGCCCCGGGCGAGGCGCTTGGCGACCGGGTGCTGAATCACACCCTGATTCGCCGCAACGAGGACCCGCGTTTTCTGCCGCCGGGCATGCCCGCCGCGCGCCAGGCCACGCTCGAGCTCGAAGCACCCCTGCGCTTCACCCTGCGTCGCCGCCAGCTGCCGGACAACCTGCCCGCCGACTGGCAGGTGAGCCCGGGCCACGACGAGCGCCACGTCCAGGTCACCGTGCCGGGCGGTACGTTCGAGACGCTCCTGCCCGACGCCCAGACGCCCAAGGTCATCGCCGCCGCCCAGTTGCCGAGCGGCTTCGACCCGGCGAGTCTCTATCGCAGCGTGCATCATCCGCGCGGGCTCTCCATGGCGATCTTCGCCGCCAGCGACTGCCTGGGGGCCAGCGGCCTCGAGTGGGAAACCCTGCGCGCGCGGCTCGACCCGGACCAGATCGCGGTCTACGCCGGCAACTCCATCGGCCAGCTCGACGACGAGGGCTGGGGGGGGCTGATGAAGAGCCTGGTCAGCGGCAACCGCGCCACCTCCAAGCAGATGCCGCTGGGCTACGGCCAGATGCCGGCGGATTTCCTCAACGCCTACGTGCTGGGCAGCGTCGGCGCCACCGGCGCGGCACTCGGCGCCTGCGCGAGCTTTCTCTACAACCTGCGCCTGGGCATCAACGACATTCGTGAAGGCCGTGCCCGGGTGGTCATGGTGGGCACCTCCGATGCGCCGATCACCCCGGAGATCATCGAGGGCTTTCGCGCCATGGGCGCTTTGGCGGACGACGCCAGCCTCAAGGCGCTCGACGCCCTCGAGCTTCTCACCGACGCGGACTACCAGCGCGCCTGCCGGCCGTTTGCCCAGAACTGCGGCTTCACCATGGCCGAGGCGAGCCAGTTCGTGCTGCTGATGGACGACGCGCTGGCCCTCGAGGTGGGTGCCGACATCCTCGGTGCGGTGCCCAACGTGTTCGTCAATGCCGACGGCTTCAAGCGCTCGATCTCGGCGCCGGGCATCGGCAACTACATCACGCTCGGCAAGGCGGCCTCCCTGGTGCGCGAGATGCTCGGCGACAAGGCGCTGACCGAGCGCACCTTCGTGCACGCCCACGGCACCAGCACGCCGAAGAACCGCACCACCGAGTCCCACGTGCTCCACGAGATCGCCCGCGCCAACGGCATCGACGACTGGCCGGTGGTGGCGATCAAGGCGTTCATCGGCCACTCCCAGGGGTCGGCGGCCGGCGACCAGCTGGCAAGCGCGCTGGGCAGCTTCCAGCACGGGCTGCTGCCGGGTATCCCGACCCTCGATGCGGTGGCAAGCGACGTGTTCGCCGAGCGGCTGCGCTTCTCGCGCAAGACGATCGAATTTCGCGCCGACGCAAGTCTCATCAACGCCAAGGGCTTTGGCGGCAACAACGCCACGGGGGTGGTGCTCTCGCCCCAGGTCACCGAGCGGCTTCTGGCCAAGCGCCACGGCGCGGCAGCGATCGAGGAGTGGAAGACGCGCCGCGAGGCGGTACGCGAAAGCGCCCGGGCCTACCTTGCCCGCGCCGACCAGGGCCACTACGCCCCGCGCTACCAGTTCGGCGAGGCGGTGCTCGAAGGCCCGGAACTCGGCATCGAGGCCGAGCGCATCCATATTCCCGGCTACGCCCAGCCGGTGTCGCTGCGCGTCGACAACCCCTTCGGCCGTCTCGACGACGAGGAGGACGCATGAGTGCGCGCCACCCGACCATCGCCGTCTATCCGGGTACCTTCGACCCGATCACCAACGGCCACGTCGACCTGATCGAGCGCGCCGCGAAGATGTTCGACCGGGTGGTGGTCGCCGTGGCCGAGAGCCCGGGCAAGAAACCGGCGCTTTCGCTCGAGACGCGCATCGCGCTCGCCGAGGAGGTGTGCGCCGGACTTGCCAACGTCTCGACGATCGGGTTCTCGTCACTCTTGACCACCTTGATGCGCGACCAGAACGCGCGGATCATCCTGCGCGGCATTCGCGCCGCCTCGGACTTCGAGTACGAGCTGCAGCTGGCCAACATGAACCGCGCCCAGGCGCCGGAGCTCGAGAGCGTGTTCCTCACCCCGGCGGTAGAGAACTCCTACATTTCGTCGACCATCGTGCGCGAGATCGCCAAGCTCGGCGGCGACGTCTCGACGCTCGTGGCGCCGCCGGTCGTCAAGGCGCTGCGCGCGCACTATACTTGAACGCCCATTCGGCTTGAGCGCCGATTCTTCTGCGTATTCGCCATTCACGAGGTAATAGCCATGGCCCTGATGATTACCGACGAATGCATCAACTGCGACGTCTGCGAACCGGAGTGCCCCAATGACGCGATCTCCCCGGGCGAGGAGATCTACATCATCGACCCGGGCCTTTGCACCGAGTGCGTGGGCCACTTCGACGAGCCCCAATGCCAGCAGGTCTGCCCGGTGGACTGCATTCCGCTCGACCCCGAACGTCTGGAAACCAAAGAGCAGTTGCTGAAAAAGTACCATCTCATCACCGCCGCCTGAGTCCTTCGTGCGTATCTGGGCGCTCGCCTGGCCGATCATCCTCTCCAACGTCACCGTGCCCCTGCTGGGGCTGGTGGATACCGCCGTGGTGGGCCACCTGCCGGACGCGCGCTATCTCGCCGCGGTGACCCTCGGCGCGACCCTGTTCGGTTTTCTCTACTGGGGCTTCGGCTTTCTGCGCATGGGCACCACCGGGCTGGTCGCCCAGGCGGTGGGCCGCGACGACCCGGGTGAGGTGCGCGCCCTGCTCGGTCAGTCGCTGCTGATGGCCGGGGCGATCGGCACGCTGCTGCTGCTCTTCGGTACGCCCTTGATCGACGCCGGCCTGTGGCTGCTCGACGGCAGCCCCGACGCCCGGGCGCTGGCCTTCGAGTACGCCCGCATCCGGCTCTACTCCGCGCCGGCGGTGCTCGCCAACTACACCCTGCTGGGCTGGTTCCTGGGCCAGCAGAACGCGCGGGTGACGCTGCTGCTGATGCTGCTCACCAACGGCGTGAACATCGCGCTGGATCTTCTCTTCGTGGTAGGTCTTTCGATGACCGTCGACGGCGTGGCGCTGGCCAGCGTCATCGCCGACTACAGCGCCCTCGCCGTCGGTGGCTGGCTGGCGGCCCGCCAGCTGCGCCGCCTGGACGGACGCACCCACCGGGCCCGGCTGTTCACGCTGGCCGCCTACCGGCCGCTGTTCAGCGTCAACGGTCACCTGTTCGTGCGCACCCTGGGGCTTTTGTTCGCCACCGCCTTCTTCACCGCCCAGGGCGCGCGCCAGGGCGACACGGTACTGGCGGCCAACGCGGTGCTGTTGCAGTTCATCATGCTGACCAGCTACGCCCTGGACGGCTTCGCCCACGCCGCCGAGTCTCTGGTCGGGCGCGCCTTCGGGCGCCGCGACTGGGCCGAATTCGCCGCCACGGTACGCGGCTGCGCACGCTTTTCGTTCTACACCGCCGCGGCGGCGGCGCTGGGCTTCGCGCTGTTCGGCAACGCCTTGGTCGCGCTGCTCACCGGCCTTGACGACGTGCGCGCCACCGCCGCGCTCTACCTGCCCTGGATGGTGGCGATGCCCTTGATCGCGGTAGGCAGCTACCTGCTCGACGGCGTGTTCATCGGCACTACGGCGGTGCGCGAGATGCGCAACAGCATCTTCGCCGGGCTCGCCGTCTACCTGCCCGCCTGGTGGCTCGGCCAGGGCCTGGGCAACCACGGGCTGTGGCTCGCCTTCACGCTGTTCATGCTCACCCGCTCGGCGATGCTTACCGCCTACTACGTTCACTACCGCCGAACCCGCTGGCGCCCCGGCCACGTCGCGCCCTGCCCCTTTGGTGGGGGGTGAAATAAACGCCTCGGGCTCGTATATTGATTTCGCACTCCAACAACGATCAAGGCGAGCCCCCTATGCTACGGTTCATTTCCCGCCCCGCAGTCAAGCTGGTCGAGCGCTACCTGCCCGACCCCTATATCTTCGTGCTGCTGCTCACGCTGGTCGCCGCCGTGGCAGCCATCGCCGTGGAGCGCCAGACGCCGCTTGCCGTGCTGCGCATGTGGGGCGACGGCTTCTGGGGGCTTCTGACCTTCTCGATGCAGATGCTTCTGGTGCTGGTGACCGGCTTCATGCTGGCAAGCTCGCCGCCGGTCAAACGCCTACTGGCAAGGCTTGCGGGCACCGCCAAGAGCGCCGGCGGCGCGATCGTGCTGGTCACGCTGGTGTCGCTGGCGGCGAGCTGGATCAACTGGGGCTTCGGGCTGGTGGTGGGGGCGCTGTTCGCCAAGGAGCTCGCCCGGCTCGTGCGCGTCGACTACCGCCTGCTGGTGGCCAGCGCCTACTCGGGCTTCGTGGTCTGGCACGGGGGCCTGGCGGGCTCGATTCCGCTGACCATCGCCACCGACGGCCACTTCGCCTTCGACCAGATCGGCGTGATCGGCACCGGCTCGACCATCTTCGCATTCTTCAACCTGGCCATCGTGGTCTGCCTGTTCGTCGCCGTTCCGCTGATCAACCGGATGATGCTGCCGTCGGAAAAGGAGAGCATCTACATCGACCCCAGGCTGCTCGACGACGAGCCGCCCCCCCTCACCCGCACCACGCGCCCGGCCGAGAAGCTCGAGAACAGCCTGGCGCTGTCGCTGCTGGTGGGCGTGCCGGGGCTTCTGTTCTTGCTCGATCATTTCCTGCTGCGCGGCGGCAGCCTCAACCTGAACGTGGTCAACTTCCTGTTCCTGTTCGTGGCCATCGTGCTGCACCGCACGCCGCACAACCTGCTGACCAGCCTCAACGAGGCGATCAAGGGCGGCGCGGGCATCGTCATCCAGTTTCCCTTCTACGCCGGTATCATGGCGATCATGGTACAGTCGGGGCTGGCCCAGAGCCTGTCCGAGTGGCTGGTGTCGTTTGCCAGCGCCGCGTCGCTGCCGTTCTGGTCGTTCATCAGCGCCGGGCTCGTCAATATCTTCGTACCCTCCGGGGGCGGCCAGTGGGCGGTACAGGCGCCGGTGATGCTGCCCGCCGCCGAAGCGCTGGGGGCGGACGTGGCGCGTATCGCCATGGCGGTGGCCTGGGGCGACGCCTGGACGAACCTGCTGCAGCCGTTCTGGGCGCTGCCGGTACTGGCGATCGCCGGACTCAAGGCCAAGGACATCATGGGCTTTTGCCTGGTTCAGCTATTCTTGACCGGCCTGATCATCTCCGTCGGGCTCACGTGGTTCTGACCCCGACGCGCCCGCCGAGGCGGGCGCTTCCCTTTCGACTTTGCAAGGTTTCGACATGACCCAGACCAGCGCCGACAACGCTCCCCTGCCCGGCCAGCGCGAACTCTCCATGACGGTGCTGATGACGCCGGACATGGCCAACTTCAGCGGCAAGGTGCACGGCGGTGCTATCCTGAAAAAGCTCGACGAGGTGGCCTACGCCTGCGCCAGCCGCTACTCCGGTCATTACGTGGTCACGCTCTCGGTGGATCAGGTGCTGTTCAAGCAGCCGATCATGGTGGGCGAGCTGGTCACCTTCCTGGCCAGCGTCAACCACGTGGGCCGCTCGTCGATGGAGATCGGCATCAAGGTAGTGGCCGAGGACATCCGCGAGAAGCTGATTCGCCACACCAACAGCTGCTATCTGACCATGGTGGCGGTGGACCGCGAGGGCAAGCCGGCCCGGGTACCGCCGCTGACGCTCGAGACCCCGCTTGCGAAGCTGCGCTTCGAGAAGGCGGCGCTGCGCAAGAAGCTTCGAAAGCAGGCCGAACTGGAAGAGCGGCTCGCCCAGCAGCACATCACGGAAGAACGCTAGGCCCACCGCCCACCCACGAAAGGAGTCGTCATGTTCCTCAGGGAGCGCCATCCCCAACTGCCCAAGCCCGTGGAGTACGCCCACATCGGCTGGGATTTCTTCATCCTGGTCGCGGTGATCGTCAACCTGGCGCTTTTGCTGTTCGATTCGCTGTTCCTGCTGACCTGGTTCGAGAACCTGGTGCAGAGTGCCTCCCCCGCCTTTCACGACCTTTACGCATCAAGTATCCATAGCCGCTTTGCGCGCATCGACCTGATCTTCGTCGCCATCTTCGTGGTGGACGTGCTGTTCAGCTGGGCGGCGGCGATCATCGAGCGGCGCTACCACCGCTGGTTCTTCTACCCCTTCGTGCACTGGTACGACGTGCTCGGCTGCATCCCGCTGGCGGGCTTTCGCTGGCTGCGGGCGCTGCGCGTGCTGTCGCTGCTCCACCGCCTGCACCGGCTGGGGCTGATCGACGTGCGCCGCTGGTCGAGCTTCCAGTTCTTCGCCAAGTACTACGACATCCTGCTCGAGGAGCTGTCCGACCGCATCGCCCTGCGCCTGATGGGCAACGTCCAGCAGCAGGTGATGGCGGCGGATTCGCTCACCCAGCGCGTGGTGGACCGGGTCATCATGCCGCGCAAGGAGGCGCTGATCCAGGAGATCACCCAGCGCCTGGAAGCCACCGTGGGCAAGGCCTACCGCAAGAACCGCGAGGAGATCATGCGCTCGATCGACGCGCTGGTCACCCGTACGCTCAACGAGAGCCCCGAGATCCAGAAGCTCAACCGCCTGCCCATGGGGCTTGCCGCCTCCAGCGCCATGCAGGCGTCGCTCAGCGGCGTGGCCCAACGCCTGGTCGAGGAGCTGGCGCTGGGCGTTCACTCGCCGGAATTTCGCCGCGTGATCGAACGCACCGCCGAAAGCGGCTTCGACAGCTGGCTCACGGTGGACGAGACCAGCGCCCACGTCACCGAGCTGGTGCTCTACGACATCATCGAAATGCTCAAGGAGCAGGTGCGCCGCCAGCGCTGGAAAGACCGTTATGAGTGAAGAGTGGCTGTTGATACTGGGGCCGGTGGCGGTGTTCATGCTGTCGATGACGCTGACGCCGGGGCCGAACAACCTGATGCTCACTGCCTCCGGCGCCAACTTCGGCATTCGCCGGACGATGCCGCACATGTTCGGCATCGTGGGAGGCTGTTTCTTTTTGTACCTGGCCATCGCCCTGGGGCTCGGGGTGCTGTTCGAGCGCGCCCCGCTGCTGCAGGTCACGCTGCGCTGGGCGGGCAGCGCCTATCTCCTGTACCTGGCCTACAGGATCGCCACGGCCCCGTCACCCAACGTGAAGGGATCGGATCAGCGCGGACAACCCCTCACCTTCCTGCAGGCAGCGCTGTTCCAGCTCGCCAACCCCAAGGCCTGGATACTCGGGCTTGCGCTGATCGCCGGATTTCTGCCCCAGGGCGGGCAGGCACTGCTCAACGCCGTCGTGCTGGTGGGATTCGCCGAGCTCGTCGCGCTGCCCTGCCTGCTGGTGTGGGCGGGCTTCGGCGTGGCGATCGGCCGCCTGATCAAGAGTGACGGCGGCTGGCGGGCGTTCAATGTCGCCATGGGGCTACTGACCGCCGCCAGCGTGGTGCTGATCCTGCGCTAGCCGCAGCGCAGGCCGGTGATGCGCCCCTGCTCGTCTACCTCGATGTTGAGGCGATCCTCGCGGTAGTCCATGGTCGCCATGCTGTCCGGGGCCAGCACGCGCACATCGCGGGCGCCGCTGTCCGCGCGCAGCGCCTGGGCGCGCTCGTCGCTCAAGGTCTCGCCCACGGCGGACGCAAGCGCCCCTGCCTGGCAGGTGCCTTCATTCTGCTGCGCGCCGCCGGCCACGCTCGGCGGCGGCGGAGCGCTGACGTCCGGCGAGCTGGGGGCGCTCAGCGTTCCGGTCTGGGCGGCGCAGCCGCCGAGCAGCGCGGCCAGGGTCAAAGCGGCGAAACGAAGGGTCGACGATCGTGAAACGGTAGGCATGCGTGGGTTTTCCTTGAAAGAGCCAGCAGAGAACGAGTGCAGAGAACGAGTAATGGGCGGCCACAAAAAAGCAGGCGAGGAGCTCGCCTGCTTTTTCATGACACGGCAGTGTTATTCGGCAGCTTCCTGCACCGCACGGCCACCGGCCTGAACGTCCTGCCCCGCACCGGACACGGTGTTGCAGCCGGCGAGCACAGAGGCGCTGACCAGCAGAACGAAGCTTGCCGCAAGTAGTTTTTTCATTGTGTTCTCCTTAACAATCATGATCGTGAACGCCCTTGCTCGATGTCATGAGACAGGTGCTCTTTCAGCGTAACAGCTTTTGAGAATCGTGCTCGCTTAACGTGCCCAGGGCGCCGCCGGTGCTGCTATGATGGCCTTCGACCTTGAATCCTGGAGAGCCTCGTGACCACCCTGACCCTGGACCCGCGACTTGCCGCCGATACCCTGTCGCTGGCCGACCTGCCCCTGTGCCGTGCGCTTCTGATGAACGATGCCCGCTACCCTTGGGTGATTCTGGTGCCGCGCCGGGAGAGCGTATCCGAGGTGTACGAGCTCGACGCGGCCGACCAGGCCCAGCTGTGGCGCGAGGCCACGGCGCTGGGCGAGGTCCTGAACCGGGCCTTCCAAGGCGACAAGCTCAACATCGCCACCCTCGGCAACGTGGTCGGCCAGCTTCACCTCCACCTGGTGGTACGCTTTGAGCGCGATGCCGCCTGGCCGGGGCCGGTATGGGGCAAGGGCGAGGCCGAGCCCTATACGCCGGAGCAGCAGCGCGAGCGTCGCGAGCTGATTCTCGCCCACATGGACAAGCTCGCGCTCTAGAGCACGCTCACCCGCCCGGGCCGAAGGGCGTCGTGGCCGGCCGCGAGGCGGGCGTGTCGAACAGTGGCGACGCCGGCTGATC
>NZ_JAMZBD010000047.1:0-11370 GCF_024158685.1 Halomonas sp. 707D4
GCGCGCGCTGGCGCTGCGCCGCTTCGAGTGGGCGCTGCTCGACACGCTGGGTGCGGCGCCGCGCTTTTGTACCCCGCAAGGAGCGACGCTCGATCCGCAGGCGCGCTACCGCTTCGATGCCGAGAGCCGCGCTTTCGTGGCAGCGGAGCAGGGCATCGACGGGCGGGCGCTGCGCTATCTCGACCAGGGCGACTGGGAACCCGAGGGCCTGGCCTCCACGCTCAAGGCGGTGATGCGCGCCGCGCTCGCCCCCCACCTGGGTCACCGGGCGCTGCGCTCACGCGAGCTGATGCTCGATCTGGCGCGCCGCCGCGCGCTGTCCTCCCCACGTTCGTGACCACCACTTCATCGGAGAACGCTATGCACCCCCCGCGGATTCTACTCGGCGTCAACATCGACCACATCGCCACGCTCAGGCAGGCGCGCGGCACGCGCTACCCGGACCCGGTCCAGGCGGCGCTGCTGGCCGAAGAGGCCGGCGCCGACGGCATCACCGTGCACCTGCGCGAGGATCGACGCCATATCCAGCCGCGCGACGTGCGCCTGCTGGCCGAGGTGCTCAACACGCGCATGAACCTCGAGATGGCGGTGACCGAAGAGATGCTGGCGCTGGCCGAGGAGATCGCACCGGCCCACGTCTGCCTGGTGCCGGAAAAGCGCGAGGAGCTGACCACCGAGGGCGGGCTCGACGTGATCGGGAGCTTCGATCAGGTCAAGGCCGCCTGCGAGCGGCTGGCGAAGACGGGGTGCGACGTGTCGCTGTTCATCGATCCGGAGATCGAGCAGATCGATGCCGCCCATCGCGCCGGGGCGCCCACCATCGAGCTGCACACCGGTGCCTTCGCCGAGGCGCGCCCGGGCTCCACCGCGGCCAACGACGAGTATGCCCGCCTGAGCCGCGCCGCGCTCCATGCCACGAACCTGGGGCTCGTGGTCAACGCCGGTCACGGGCTTCACTATCACAACGCCGAAGCCGTTGCCGCGCTGCCCGGGGTCAACGAGCTCAACATCGGCCATGCGATCATCGCCCGCGCGCTGTTCGTCGGCCTCAAGGAGGCGGTGGCCGAGATGAAACGGCTCATCGTCGCCGGTCAGGAGGCGGGGCTGATGGCGGCACTCGACAGCCACGAACTCGAGCACGATCATGATCACGCCCATCAGGGCCACTGTTGCGGGCACTGAGCGATGATCCTGGGAATCGGCTCGGACATCGCCCGGGTGGCACGCTTCGAGACGGCGATGGCGCGTCACGGCGAACGCTTCGCGCGCCGCATTCTCGGTGAGCGCGAGTACGCGCGCTGGATCGACAAGGGCCGCCCGCCGGCCTACCTGGCCAAGCGTTTCGCCGCCAAGGAGGCGTTCGTCAAGGCGCTGGGGCTGGGGCTTCGTGCCGGCATGCAGTGGCGCGACATCCAGGTGCTCAACGACGCCCTCGGCAAGCCCGAGCTCGTGCTCGACGACGAGGCGCTGCGCCTCTTTCACCAGCGCGGCGCCCGTACCGCCCACGTCACGCTCAGTGACGAGGCGGAGTACGCCGTGGCCTTCGTGGTGCTCGAGGACTAGCCGAGCACCCCGCCCTTGTCGACGAGTTCGTCCATCGCGCTGAACACCGCCTGCGTGCGCTCTCTCAAGAGCGCCATGTTCGGCGCTTCGCGCTGGCGGTGCAGCGCGCCTTCCAGGGCATCGATCGCGCTGGCCAGCGCCGGCGCGCCGCAGTAGCGGCAGGCGCCGTTCAAGTGATGCACCGCTTCCAGCAACTGCTTGAGATCCCCCTGCTCCAGGGTCCGCTGGATCTGCTCGCGGGCTTCCGGCAGGCTCTCGATCAAGCGCAAGAGCTGGGCGATGGCGAACTGCTCGCTGCCTCCTGCCAGTCGCTTGCCAAGCTCGAGGTCGATCGCCGCCGGCGGCGCGGTGTCGGGCAGCGTCGTCACAAGTGCCGGCGCCTCGCGGCCGATGCCCTCGAGCTTGACGCCCAGGAAACGCTCGAACAGCGCATTCAAGGCGATTTCGTCCACCGGCTTGACCAGCACGTCGTCGAGGCCCTGGGCGAGCCAGCGCTGACGCTGTTGGTGCGGCACGTGAGCGGTCACCGCGATGATCGGACAGCGCGCCCAGTCGTCGCTTAGCCGGCGCAGCGCGCGGCTGGTCTGCACGCCGTCCATCCCCGGCATGCGAATGTCCATCAGTACCAGGTCGAAACAGACTCTTCGGGCGTGGGCCAGCGCTTCGCGACCGCTGGCTGCAAGCGTCACCTTGACCCGCTCGGTGTCCAGCAGCGCCTTCAGAAGCTCGCGGTTGGAGACGTTGTCGTCCACGATCAGTATCTCGAGGGTCTGGGTGAGGGTGCCCGTGGAGGGCGCCGGCGGCGCCGGAAGAGCATCGCGGGGCCCCAGCAGTGCGGTGAGCGACTTGATCATCTGTTGGCGGGTGAAGGGCTTGCAGACGATCTCGCCTCCGTGAGGCAGCGGCCAGTCCGGCAAGTCGAAGCTCGGGCTCATCGCCAGGATCAGGGTGGGGCATTCGACCTGCTCGATCACCGTCTGCCAGTAATCGCGCCGCTCGCCGACGAAATCGAGCGGCCCAAGGCTCAGTATCAGAAGCTCCTCCTTCCCGGCGTCGATGAAGGAAACGGGCCTGGCGCCCCAGCCGGTCAGCCAGTTTTCCAGCGCGTAGCGGCTCAGGCGATGCGGTTCGTGCAAGCGCACCACCGCCTGGTTCAAGTCCAGTTCCTGGGGGCGGGCGCCGGCGCCGTGCGCCAGCATCGGCAGGGTGAAGGAGAAGCACGCCCCGCGCCCGGGCTTGCTCTCCACGCCGATCTCGCCGCCCATGCGGTGGACGAGCTGCCGGCAGATGCTCAGTCCCAGACCGCTGCCGCCGAACTCCCGCGAGTGGCTGGGCTGGGCCTGGGTGAAGGCGTCGAAAAGACCGTCCTGCTGATTCTCGCTCAAACCGATGCCGGTATCGGTGACGCTGACGTTGAGCACCACGTGCTGGCCCTGTTCGCGGTCGAGCGTGACCCGCACCACCACTTCGCCCTCGCAGGTGAACTTCAAGGCGTTGCTGATCAGGTTGTTGAGGATCTGCTGGATGCGCAGCGGGTCGCCGCACAAGGGCGTCGGTACGTCGTCGTAGACCAGCGCGAGCAGGTGAAGCTCCTTGCGCTGGGCCTCCGGCGCGTAGAGGCCCACCACTTCGTCGACCAGCGCGGCGATGTCGAGCTCGACCTCCTCGAGCACCAGCTGGTCGGCCTCGAGCTTCGAGAAATCCAGCACGTCGTTGACCAGCATCAAGAGGTTGTCGCAGGCACGATGAACGTGGTTGAGCCACCCCTGCTGGCGGGCGTTGAGCGGGGAGCGTCCGAGCAGGCGGCAAAAACCGATGATGCCGTTGAGGGGGGTGCGAATCTCATGGCTCATGTTGGCCAGGAACTCCGATTTCACCGCGTTGGCCTTCACGGCGCTGCGATGCGCCATGTCGAGCTGGATGTTCTGTTCCTCGATGGTCTCCATCGATTCGTAGAGCTCGCGGGTCGCCTGCTCGATCTGGTTCTGCATGTCGCGCTGGGCGTGCTGAAGATGATCGGCGAGGATGTTGATGTTCTGGCCCAGCTCGTCGAACTCGCTGGCGTCGTGCACGTTCAGCTTTTGCCGGTAGTCGCCGTGGGAAAGCCGGTAGAGGGCCTGGTTGGCGCGCTTGAGCGGCGAAGTGACGTAGCGGCTGATCGACAGCGCCACGGAGAGCAGTACAAGGCTCAGGAGCACGGCGCCCAGGCTCAGCGTCGCGATCAGCTTGTAGCGCTCGAGGGTCAGCGCACGGGCGTTCACCTCGGCCTCGAGCCAGCGGGCGCTGTTGCCTTCGTTACCGTGAAAGGCCGCCAGCGGCATCTGCAGGCGCCAGGTGTCTTGATGCCTGCTCACCCGGGTGGTGCTGGGCACGTTCAGGCGTGGCGCGGCCAGAAGCGGCCGGCCCAGTACCAGGACCCGATTTCCCTGGGCATCGAACAAGGATACCGAGCGCAGGTTCTGATGCTCCATCAGCTGGCGAGCAAGGCGCTCCAGACGCACCGCGTCGCTGTCGATCATGGCGTCGTTGAGACCGGGGGCGAGCACTTCGCCGGCGCTTACGAGGCGCTCCTTGAAGACCTCCTGCTGGGTGGCGTCGCTCTGGACGACGAGAAACACCGCCATGGCCGCGTAGACCAGAAGCGGTATGCCCAGCAGGGCAAGCAGCAGACGAGTGTGCAGGGACATGTTGGAAACTCATTGATTTCACGGGGTGCCTGTCCAGTCACAGGCAGCCCCGATATAATGCAACATAACGGTGACGATAAGGAATGCACGATGCACTATCCCTCGCTAGAAGATGTGATCGGCCACACGCCTCTGGTGCGCTTGAAGCGTATCACCGCCGGTCGCAACAATACCCTGCTCGCCAAGCTCGAAGGCAACAACCCCGCCGGCTCGGTGAAGGATCGCCCGGCGCTGTCGATGCTCAACGAGGCCGAGGCGCGCGGCGACATCGCCCCGGGTGACACCTTGATCGAGGCGACCTCGGGCAATACCGGCATCGCACTCGCCATGGCCGCCGCGCTCAAGGGCTACCGGATGGTGCTGGTAATGCCGGAAAATGCCTCGAGCGAGCGCAAGCAGGCGATGGCCGCCTACGGCGCCCGGCTCGTGTCGGCCAGCAAGGAGGGCGGCATGGAGGAGGCGCGCGACATCGCCGATGCCATGATCGCTCGCGGTGAAGGCAAACCGCTCGATCAGTTCGCCAACCCGGACAACCCGCTGGCCCACTACCGCACCACCGGCCCCGAGCTCTGGGAGCAGACCGGCGGCGAGATCACCCATTTCGTCAGCTCCATGGGCACCACCGGCACCATCATGGGCGTGTCGCGCTACCTCAAGGAGCAGAACGCCGCCATCGAGATCGTCGGTCTGCAGCCGGCGGACGGGGCGAGCATCCCCGGCATTCGCCGCTGGCCCGAGGCGTACCTGCCGGCCATCTTCGAGGCACCTCGCGTCGATACCGTGCTCGATATCGGCCAACAGGAGGCGGAGCACCACATGCGCCGTCTGGCGCGCGAAGAGGGTATTCTCGCCGGCGTCTCTTCCGGCGGAAGCCTGGCGGGTGCCCTGCGTATCGCCGAACGGGTGGAGAATGCGGTGATCGTGTTCATCGTCTGCGACCGGGGCGATCGCTACCTCTCCACCAATATCTACGCGCCGCAGGATTGATCGCTCATGCTGGGTAAGAAACGCCCCTCGCGCCCCTCGTCGGGAAAGTCCGGCCTGGCGCGCAAGCCGGAAGCGCCAAAACGCCGAGCCGACGACGCGCTGCTGACCATCGAGCGGCTTGCCCACGACGGGCGCGGCATCGCCCACGATGCGGCCGGCAAGACCGTCTTCGTCGAGAAGGCGCTGACGGGGGAGCGCGTCGAGGTCGCGGTGCACACCACGCGCAAGCGCTTCGACGAAGCGCACGTCAAGCGTCGCCTGAGCGATGCCGACACGCGCGCAACGCCCCCGTGCCCCTATTTCGAACGCTGCGGCGGGTGCGATCTGCAGCACATGACCGTCGCGGCCCAACGTGCCCACAAGCAGACCGTGGTCAGAGAGCTGATGGCGCGACAGGGCGTCGCTCTGGGCGATATCGAGCTCATCGCCGGGGCGCCGGCGCACTATCGCCGCCGCGCCCGTCTGGGCGTCAAGCTCGACGCAGGTGGCAACGTATTGTTAGGTTTTCGTGCCCAGGGCAGCCATCACCTGATCGATATCGCGCAGTGCCACGTGCTGGTGCCGGAACTCAGCGCTCTGCTGGCGCCGCTCAAGGCGCTGCTGGGCCGGCTCGAGGCGCCAAGACTCGTCGGTCACTTGGAGCTGATCAAGCCAGAGGGCGCGCCGGTGGTGCTGGTGCGCCAGCTCAAGGCGCATGCCGGCGATGCCGAGGCGTGGCGAGCCTTCGCGAAGGAGCAGGGCGTGCGGGTCGGGGCCTTCGTCGGGCGCGAGGAGCGCACGCTCGAGTGGTACGTCGCGCCTCCCGTGCTCGAGGACCCGCTGGATATTGCTCACGCCAGCGTTCGTCTGGGCTTCGCGCCCGGCGATTTCCTGCAGGTCAACGCCGAGGTCAATCAGGGCATGGTCGAACGGGTGCTCGGCTGGCTCGCGCCGACACTTGCGGCCACGCCTGCGCCTAAAGTGATGGATCTGTTCGCCGGCATCGGCAACTTCAGCGTGCCGCTGGCGCTCAAGGGCGCGCACATGCAGGCGGTGGAGGGCAGCCCCGCCATGGTGGCGCGGATGGCGGACAATGCCGAGCGCAACGGCGTCTCGCTTGACGCCAGGCAGGCGGATCTGAGCGACGCCGCGCAGGTGGCGGCGCTCTTCGAAGGCCAGGACGAGCCGCACTGCGTGGTGCTGGATCCGCCGCGCGACGGCGCCGAGGCCGTCTGCCGGGCACTCGGCGAGCGCCCGGTGAAGCAGGTCGCCTACATTTCCTGCGACCCGGCCACCCTTGCCCGGGACGCGGCCCTTCTGGTGAACGCGGGGTACCGGGTGCGCCGCGCGGCGGTGGCGGACATGTTCGTGCATACCGCTCACGTCGAGACGCTGTTACTGTTCGAACATGCCGGCTGAGCGAGGTTGGCGCTACACTCAAGCATTCGGACTAGAGCGCCGTTAGTTGAAAGGATGAGTCATTGCCATGGTGAAAGTGCGTGAGGACCAGCCGCTGACGCAAGGCGGAAAGGTGGATATACAGCAGTGGTTGGCGCGCCTTCAGGAAAACGTGCGCCTGCCCGAGCCCGAGCGCCTGCTCGAGGCCTGCGAGCTCGCCGAAGTGCTCGAGCGCCAGGCGCCGCAGACCCACCGCGTGTGGTTGTCGCCGGGCTCCAACTTTCGCATGGGCCTCGAGATGGCGGACATCCTCGCCGACCTCAAGCTCGACCAGGCCGCGCTCGAGGCGGCGGTGCTCTACCGCGCCGTGCGCGAGGAGCTGGTCAGCCTCGATGCCATCACCAAGCGCTTCGGCGCCGAAGTCGCCACGCTCATCGACGGCGTGCTGCAGATGGCCGCCATCAGCTATCCGCTGATCGCCAATCACGGCATGAACCAGCACAACCAGCAGGAGAACCTGCGCAAGATGCTGGTCAACATGGTGGGCGACGTGCGCGTGGCGCTGATCAAGATCGCCGAGCGCACCTGCGCGCTCAGGCAGGTCAAGGACGCCCCGCGGGACAAGTGCCTGCAGGTCGCCCGCGAGGTCGCCGACATCTATGCGCCGCTGGCCCATCGTCTGGGCATCGGCCAGATCAAGTGGGAGCTCGAGGACCTGTCGTTTCGCTACCTGCACGAAGCCGACTACAAGACCATCGCCAAGCTGCTGGCCGAAAAGCGCCTCGACCGCGACCGCTACATCCAAGACGTGGTGGGCACCCTCGAATCCCTGATGCGCGCCCAGAACATCCACCGCTTCGACGTCAAGGGCCGCGCCAAGCACATCTACTCGATCTGGCGCAAGATGAAGCGCAAGCGCATCGACTTCTCCCAGGTGCACGACGTGCGCGCGGTGCGCATCCTGGTGCCCGCGGTGACCGACTGCTACACGGTGCTCGGCATCGTCCATTCGCGCTGGCATCACGTGCCCAACGAGTTCGACGACTACATCGCCAACCCCAAGAAGAACGGCTACCAGTCGCTTCACACCGCGGTGGTCGGCCCCGAGAACAAGGTCCTCGAGATCCAGATTCGCACCTTCGCCATGCACGACGAGGCGGAGCTCGGCGTGTGCGCCCACTGGCGCTACAAGGGCCACGACACCAACGCCAAGAGTCGAAGCTACGAGGAGAAGATCGCCTGGCTCAGGCAGGTGCTCGAATGGCAGGACGAGGTGGGCGGCTTTGGCGATCTGCGCGAGGGGCTGGCAAGCGATGTCGCCCCGGACCGGATCTACGTCTTCACCCCGGATGGCCACGTGATCGACCTGCCGCGCGTCGCCACGCCCATCGACTTCGCCTACCGGGTGCACACCGAGATCGGCCACCGCTGCCGGGGGGCCAAGATCGACGGGCGCATCGTGCCCTTGAGCTACAAGCTCAAGACCGGCCAGCAGGTCGAGATCCTGACCGCCACCAAGGGCGGGCCGAGCCGCGACTGGCTCAACCCGAGCCTGGGCTACGTGCGCACCTCCCGCGCCCGGGCCAAGATCCAGGCCTGGTTCAAGCACCAGGCGCGGGACCAGAACCTCGAGGAGGGCCGGGCGCTGTTCGAGCGCGAGATGAAGCGGCTCGACGTCGACGGGCTCGATATCCAGAAACTCGCCGAAACGGTCAACTACCAGAACGCCGAAGACATGTACGCCGCCCTCGGCGCCGGCGACTTGCGAATCGGCCAGGTGCTCCACCAGGCCCAGCAGCTGTTCGGCGAGAGCGACGACCAGGAGCAGCTCGAGCGGCTTCTGGCCAAGCCACGCCGCCAGTCGAGCAAGGCGACCCAGAGCGACATCACCGTGCTGGGCGTGGGCAACTTGAAGACCAGCATGGCCAACTGCTGCAACCCGGTGCCCGGCGAGCCGATCATCGGCTTCATCACCCAGGGGCGCGGAGTCACGGTTCACCGCCAGGAGTGCTCGAACGTGCTCCAGCTGCGCATGGAAGAGCCTCAGCGGATCATCGAGGTGGAGTGGGGCGAGCGTGCCCATACTCGCTACCCGGTGACCATCGAGATCCAGGCCTGGGACCGCTCCGGGCTTCTGCGCGACGTGACCGGGCTTCTCGGCAACGAGAAGGTCAACGTGCTGGCGGTCAATACGCTCACCGATACCGACGAGAGCATCGCCAGGCTTCGCATCACCCTCGAAGTGGACGGGCTCGAGACCCTGGGCCGGCTCTTCTCGCGCATCCAGCAGTTGCCCAACGTCACCGAAGTGCGCCGGCTGCGCGACGCCGACCCGGAAAAGCGCGCGCGCAAGGGAGGCCACTGATGCGCCACGACGTAAGCGATTTGCTCACGCTGATGCGCGTGCTGCGCGACCCGCAGCAGGGCTGTCCCTGGGACGTCCAGCAGGATTGGCACAGCATCGTGCCCCACACCCTCGAGGAGGCCTACGAGGTCGCCGATGCCATCGAGCGCGGCGCCTTCGACGAGCTTCCCGGCGAGCTTGGCGATCTGCTCTTCCAGGTGGTGTACTACGCCCAGTTCGGCGCCGAGGAGGAGCGCTTCGACTTCGATGACGTGGTCGATACCCTGGTGCGCAAGATGCTGCGCCGCCACCCGCACGTATTCCCTGACGGCACGCTCGCCTCGCGCCGCCCGCCGGGCATCGAGGCGGCCAGCGTTCGCGAGCATCAGGTGAAGAGCCGTTGGGAGAGCCTGAAGGAGGACGAGCGCGCCGATCGTTCAGCGGCGCCACCTTCGGTGCTGGACGACGTGCCGCTGGCGCTGCCGGCGCTCAGCCGTGCCCAGAAACTCGCCAAGCGCGCCGCTCGGGTCGGCTTCGACTGGCCGGACACCCGCGGGGTCATCGACAAGATTCGCGAAGAGCTCGCCGAGGTCGAAGAGGCCCTGGCGCGCAGCGACATCGAGCACGCTCGCGAAGAGGTGGGCGATCTGCTCTTCGCGGTCACCAACCTCGCCCGTCGGCTCGAGGCCGACCCGGAAGCCTGCCTGCGCCGCACCAACGCCAAGTTCGAGCGCCGTTTTCGCCATGTGGAGCAGGCGCTTGGCCGCGATGGACGAAGGTTCGGCGAGGCCGGTCTCGACGAGATGGAGCGCCACTGGCAGGCGGCCAAGGCCGACGAACGCTGACCCGCGTCGACGCTGGCCGAGCCCTGCGACAAGGGCACCAGAAACAAGATCAAAAACGCAAAACGACAGGCAGACAGTCTGCAAGGAGGCCAGATCAATGAGTCACGATCTACACGAGTCACTGCGCGACAACGTACGTATCCTGGGCGATAGCCTGGGGCGCACCATTGCCGATGACCTTGGCCAGGGGTTCGTCGACAAGATCGAAACCATCCGCGCCCACGCCAAGCGCGGGCGCCAGGGCGACACGCTGCAGCAGCGCGAGCTGATCGAGTACCTGCGCAAGCTGCCGGAAAGCGATCTGCTGCCGGTCACCCGCGCCTTCAACCAGTTCCTGAATCTCGCCAATATCGCCGAACAGCACTACCGGGCGCGCTTTCGCCGCGTCGAGGACTACAAGCCGGGCACCCAGCCGGTGCTCGGCGAGCTGCTCGAGCGCGCCCGTCAGGCCGGCAACTCGCCGCGCTCGCTGGTCGAGACGCTCTCCACCATGCGCGTGGAGCTGGTCCTCACCGCCCACCCTACGGAAGTCATCCGGCGTACGCTGATCCAGAAGTACGACGCTATCGACGAGTGCCTCACCGCCATCGAAGGCTCCGAGGAGTACCCGGAGCGCGCCGAGCGCGCCCACGGACGCCTCAACGAGCTGATCAGTCAGGCCTGGCACACCGACGAGATTCGCCACGAGCGCCCGACCCCGGTCGACGAGGCCAAGTGGGGGTTTGCGGTGATCGAGAACTCGCTGTGGCAGGCGGTGCCGGACTTCCATCGCGATCTCGACAACCTGCTGCTCGAGACCGCCGGCGAACGCCTGCCGCTGGACGCCGCACCGATTCGCTACGCCTCCTGGATGGGCGGCGATCGCGACGGCAATCCCAACGTCACCGCCCGCGTGACTCGCGAGGTGCTGCTGCTCGGGCGCTGGATGGCGGCGGATCTCTACCTTCGCGATCTCGAGCAGCTCAAGACCGAGCTCTCCATGTGGAAGGCCAACAGCGCCCTCAAGGCGGAAGTGGGCGACGTGGCCGAGCCCTACCGCGAGCTCTTGAAGCGTTTGCTCGCCAAGGTGGAGGCGACCCGAGACTGGGCCAAGGCCGAGCTCGACGGGCGCAACTTCGATGGCGGGCCGATCATCGAGACCCGCGATCAGCTCTTCGCGCCGCTTCTGGCCTGCTACCGGTCGCTGTGCGACGTGGGCCTCGATACCATCGCCAACGGCGCGCTGCTCGATACCCTGCGCCGGGTGGCGGTGTTCGGTGTCACGCTCACCAAGCTCGACCTGCGCCAGGAAGCCAGCCGCCATAGCCAACTGATGGAAGAGCTCACCAGCGCACTCGGCATCGGCCATTTTGATCAGTGGGACGAGGCGACCCGCCAGGCGTTTTTGCTCGAGGAGCTCGCCTCCCACCGCCCGCTGATTCCCCGGCGCTGGGAGTGTTCGGCGGAGTCGCGCGAGGTGATCGACACCTTCAAGGTCATCGCCAGCGAACACACCGAGGCGCTCGGCACCTACATCATCTCGATGGCAGCCGAACCCTCCGACGTTCTGACCGTGGCGCTGCTGATG
>NZ_JAMZBD010000048.1:0-11320 GCF_024158685.1 Halomonas sp. 707D4
GTCATGATGCCCTTCGGGCTGACGGTATTGTGGTTCGTTCATCGCGGCATGGCGGGCGGATGGCGCGAGGCGATGATGGCCAGCACCGTGGTGCTGGCCATGGTGATCTCGTGCTGGGTGATGCACGCCTCCTCGATGCCCTACTCCTACCTGGATGCACTGCTGTTCAGCTTCATTCTGGTCGTGGGCAACCTGTTCTACTCGCTGCGCTTTCCCTACGCGCTGGGGGCGACGACGCTGAGCGTCGCCATCATGCTCTACTGTGTCGCCACCTACGCCCCGATGCCGATGGACATCAAGCGCCTGGCGGTCTTCGCCATCGTCGCGAAGGCGCTGTTCACGCTGCTGGCCAGCTATCGGCTCGAGCAGAGCGAGCGGCTCTCCTATCTGCTGCTGCTCAAGGAGACGCTGCGCGCCGGTGATTTCCAGCGCGACAATCAGCAGCTCACCCATCTCTCGCAGACCGACCCGCTGACCGGCCTCGCCAACCGCCGCCAACTGGAGAGCATGGTCGAACTCTACTGGCAGCGGGCCATGGAGAAGGGCACACCGTTGGGCGTCGCCATCATCGATATCGATCACTTCAAGGCCTACAACGATGCTTACGGCCACCTGCAGGGCGATCAGTGCCTGTGCCGGGTCGCTCGAGCGCTCAGGCAGCACAGCCGACCGGGTCATCTGGTTGCCCGCTTTGGCGGCGAAGAGTTCGTGGTGTTGATGCAGGACGCGGACGAGTCGCAGGCGAAGCAGGCGGGCGAGCGACTGAAAGAAGGCGTGGCGGCGCTCGCGCTCGATCACCAGGGCGTCGAGCACGGCTGCGTAACGGTCAGCGTGGGCATCGCCATCGCGACGCCCGGACCGCTGATCAGTACCGTACGGCTGTTTTCCACCGCTGACCAAGCGCTTTACCAGGCCAAGCGCGAAGGGCGCAATCGCTGCCGGATGGTCACGCTCTCGCCCTGATTGACGTAAAATGCCGGCCTGGACCCAGAGCGGACACATTTCGACGATCGAGGAGCAGGCGGTGGCAGACGAGCAGGCGTATTGCGCATTGGAGGTAGGCACGCTGGGCGAACGCCTGGCGCCGGTCGCGGCGGTGAGCGAGCGCGTCGGCGGCGACCCGGCGCGCTGGGACATTCGCGAGGTGGGCGACGGCAACCTGAACCTGGTGTTCATCGTCACCGGCGAGGCAGGAAGCGTGGTGGTCAAGCAGGCGCTGCCCTATGTGCGCATGGTCGGCGAGAGCTGGCCGCTGCCGCTCTACCGCGCGCACTACGAGTATTACGCGCTTTCGCGCCAGGCCAAACGCGCCCCCGGCGTCGCCCCGGCGGTGTACCATTTCGACAAGGCCCAGGCGCTGATCGTGATGGAGTACCTGCACCCCCACGTCATCCTGCGCCGCAAGCTGATCAAGGGCGAGTGGGTCGCAGGACTCGGCAGGACGCTGGGCGAATTCTGCGCGCGCACCGCCTTTCGCGGCTCGGAGCTTTCGCTGCCGAGCCCGGAGAAGAAGGCCGACGTCGGGCTCTTCTCCGGCAACGTGGCGATTCCCGCCATCACCGAGTCGCTGGTGTTCACCGACCCCTATTTCGAGGCCGAGATGAACCACCACACGCCAGAGCTTGCCGAGACCGTGGCGGCGCTTCGCGCCAACGCCCTGCTCAAGGCGAAGGCCCAGCGGATGCTCTTGAAGTTCACCGCCAACGCCGAAACCATGCTCCACGGCGACCTGCACTCCGGCTCGATCATGGCCACCGACGATAGCGTTCGCGTGATCGACCCGGAGTTCTCCCAGTACGGCCCGATGGCCTTCGATCTCGGCATGGCGGTGGCGAACTTCCTGATGGCCTACTTCAGCCAGCCCGCCCACCGCAGCGCCTCGGAGCTCGAGGCCTACCAGGCGTGGATTCTCGAGGTGATCGATGAGTGCCTGGAGCACTTCGAGACGGAGTTTCGCCACCTGTGGCACACCGAGCGCCGCGGCATCCTCTACCCCCGGGCGCTGTTCGAGGAGCAGGGCCACGACAGCGCGCCCGCCTGCGAGGCGCTACTCGACGAGATTCGCGAGGACGCGCTGGCGTTTTGTGGCATCGAGATGCACCGCCGGGTGCTGTCGCTTGCCCACAACGCCGACTTCGAGGAGATCGAGGACACCGCTCTTCGCGCCGAGCTCGAAGCGCGCAACTTGAAGATGGGGGAGGAGCTGGTAGTCAACGCCCGCGCCTATCGCGAGACGCAGGCGCTGCTGGCGCTGGCCCGCGCCCACAATCGGTAATGCTCCGACTCGCTAACCGGCACCCGTAGCGCGGCGTAAGCGCAGCGCACCCGCGAAGCACCGCGACAGCGGTGCCGGCATGGCCATCAAGGCAGACAGCCATCGGTACCGACGAGCATCGCCTTGGCCATCTTGCGTCAGCGCTCTCTCAGAGCTGATCGAGCCGATCGAAGCGTCCGGCGATGTCGCTCTCGGTCCAGTGCGGTACCCAGCCTTCGACGTTGTCGAAGAAGCGCAGCGCGGTGAATTCGGGGGCGGGACCCATGTCGAACCAGTGCGGGGTGTTGGCGGGTACGCTGATCAGATCGCCCTGGGTGCAGAGCACCTGGTACACCTGGTCGTCGATGTGCAGGCAGAAAAGCCCCTGGCCCTTGACGAAAAAGCGCACTTCGTTCTCGTGATGGCGATGCTCGTTCAGGAACTTCTGGCGCATCGCGTCCTTCTCCGGGTGCGTGGCCACCATGTGGAGCACGTCCACCGTCTGGTAGCCGCCCTCGGCCTTCAGGCGCTCGATGTCCGCGTCATACAGCGCCAGAATCTCCTCCTGGGTGGCGTCATCGGCAATCTCGCCGGGGGTTTCCCAGCGCTCGAACAGCACGCCGACGCGGTCGAGCTCGGCCTTGATCTGCGCGCCTTCCCGGGTGTCGAGCAGCGCGGTCTCGGGGTTCTGGTCGGCAAACACCTTGAGTTGAGACATGCAGCACTCCTGTCGATCTGACGTTGTGGGTTATAGGGGGATGTCGTCGAAGCTTGCCACGACGCCGTGCTCGGTGCCCGCCTTCGTGCCTTCGCGCACCAGCTGCAGCGTCTCGAAGCCGGCAAGCGCGGCGGCGTCGAGTTCCTCGACCACGTCCGATAGAAACAGGATCGACGCCGGGGTGAGAGCGAGTTCTTCCGCGATGCGCCGGTAGGCCTGCGCTTCGCGCTTGTGGCCGATGTGGGTGTCGAAGTGGCCGTCGAACAGCGCCGTAAGATCACCGGCCTCGCTGTGGCCGAACAAGAGCTTCTGCGCCTGCACCGAGCCGGAGGAGTAAACGTAGAGCGCCAGGCCCTGGTCTTTCCATTGGCGAAGGCGCGGGGCCACATCGTCATACAGATGGCCCTTGAAGGCGCCGCGCTGGTAGCCGTCGGCCCAGATCATGCCCTGCAGCGCTTTCAGCGCGGTGACCTTCTGGTCGGTCTCGATCCAGTAGAGCAGCGTCTCGATCACCTTGTCGACGGATGCTTCCGGGTCGCCAAGCTCGCGGCGCACGGCGTCGATCTGCTCGGCGACCTCGGGCTGGGCGCTGTGGGTGTGCACGAACTCGGGCAACTGGTCGTGGGCGTAGGGGAACAGCACGTCGTGGACGAAACGGATGTCGGTGGTGGTGCCCTCGACGTCCATGACCACGGCGCGGATAGTGGAATCACTCATGAGTAGCGGCTCTCTTCCAGAACGCAGGCAAGCAGGAATTCGATGGCCTCCAGATGGCGGCGACACTCGGCGATGGACGCCCCGACCGCGTAGATGCCGTGGCCTTCGACCAGAAAACCCCAGGGCATCGGCCAGCCGGCTTCTACATGGCGCGAAAGCTCGGCCATGTCCTGGGAGTTGGGCACCACCGGCAGTGTGATCGCGGCGGCGTGGGTCGTGTTGCCCGACAGCGCCTTCTGCATCTCGAAGCCTTCGAGCATGATGCCCTGCGGGAAGCGGCGCGAGAGCACGGTGCTCGCCACGGTGTGCACGTGCAGCACGCAGCCAATGGCCGAGTCGAGCCGGTAGAGCGCGGCGTGAAGCTCGCTTTCGGCGCTCGGCTTGCCCGCGCCTTCGAGCACGCGGCCGTGCGTGTCGCAGGTGAGCAGGTCATCGGCGCCCACGCGGGTCTTGTCGACACCGGAGGCGGTGACGAGATAGCCGCGCTCGGTGCGAACGGAGAAGTTGCCGCCGGTGGCCGGGGTCCAGCCGCGGCCGGCAGCCCAGCCGATCGCGGCCAGCAGGTCGTCTTGTAAGGTCATGC
Organism: Halomonas sp. 707D4; assembly: GCF_024158685.1. Lineage (NCBI taxonomy): Bacteria > Pseudomonadati > Pseudomonadota > Gammaproteobacteria > Oceanospirillales > Halomonadaceae > Halomonas > Halomonas sp. 707D4. The sequence goes on from NZ_JAMZBD010000048.1 coordinate 4,273, forward strand.
GCGGTACCGGTCGCTGTCCAAAGCGCTTCATTCTATATGATATGCTCCGCGCGTGATAAGCCGCGCCGCCCCTGGGAGTCTTCGATGCCATACCTTCAGTCACGCAGCCTGCGTGTCCACGCCGATTTTCTCGAGTACCTCGACCAGACGTGCCTGCCCCAGGCGGAGCAGTGGCTGCGCTGCGACTCGCCGGAGGCCTGGCAGGCGGCGGTCAAGCGGCTGGCGATTCGCGGCGCGCCGCTGATCGGGCTGAGCGCGGCCTTCGTGCTGGCCCACTACGCCGCCCGCCACCCCGAGGGCAACTGGCAGGGCGTGAGCGATAATCTTCGCGCCACGCGCCCCACGGCGGTGAACCTGATGTACTGCCTGGACGCCATGGAGGCGTGCTTCGCTGAAGGCATCGACGCGCTCTGGGCCCGCGCGGCGGCGCTGTTCGCGGAGGACCGCGCGCTTTGTCAGGCGATGGCCGAGCGCGGCGCGGACCTGTTGCGCGACGGCGACCGGGTGCTCACCCACTGCAATACCGGGGCACTCGCCACGGCGGGCGTGGGTACGGCGATCGGCGCTTTTGCCGTGGCCAGGGCGCGTGGTCTCGGGCTTCACGTCTACGTCAATGAGACCCGGCCGCTTCTGCAGGGCGGGCGCCTGACCGCCTGGGAGATGGAAGACCTCGGCATCGACTACCAGCTCATCTGCGACAGCTCGGCGGCGAGCCTGATGGCGGCGGGCAAGGTCGACAGAGTCATGGTCGGCGCCGATCGTATCTGCGCCAACGGCGACTTCGCCAACAAGGTGGGCACCTACATGCTCGCGGTGCTGGCGCACTATCACCGAGTGCCGTTCTACGTCGTCGCCCCTTACACCACGGTGGACGCGGCCTGCGCCACCGGCGCCGAGATTCCCATCGAGCAGCGCGACGGCGCGGAAGTGCGCGGCGTGGCCGGCGCCTTCGGCGAGGTGAGCTGGGCGCCTGCCGAGGCCCCAGTGTGGAACCCGGCCTTCGACGTCACCCCGGCGGCACTCGTGACCGGCTGGGTGCTCGATACCGGCGTGTTCGATCAGAGTGCCATCGCCCGCGGCGAGCACTGCCGCGAGCGCTAGCCCCGCCTCAGGCCGGGGCGTTCATCGCCGCGCGCACGCAGGCCAGCACGTTATAGTCGACCTGGCCGTCGAGGGCGTCGAACACCGCCCGCATGCCGCCCGCCGCGTGTTCACGGATCGCGCTCTGAATGCGCTCTAGCGCGGCGGGTTCCAGGGTGATCACCTCATCGAGATTGAGCGCCCCGCCTTCGATCGCCTCCGCCAGGTGGCGGTAGATGGTGTTGACGGTGAAGCCGCGCCGGTTCGCAATGTCCTCGACGCTCAGGCCCTCTCTTCTCATTTCGGCGGACTCCCGGGCGCTGTCGCCGACGCTGGCGGGTTGGGCGCTGCCCCTGTGTGCCGCGATCACTTCCAGTATTCCCTCGCCGTAATCCTCGAGCTTGCGCGCGCCGATGCCGGTGACGCCGCCAAGTGCGTCCAGGCTCTCCGGGCGGCGCTCGACGAGCTCGTTGAGGGTGGCGTCGTTGAAGATCACGTAGGCCGGCACGCCCTGCTCGTCGGCAAGCGCCTTGCGGTGGGCGCGAAGCGCCTCCCACAGCGGGCCGTGGCCCTGGGCGGCGGAGGCGCCCCGGCCGCGGCGGCGGACGGCGGGCTTGACCGGCTTGCGCAGGGTCAGCGCTTCTTCGCCGCGCAGCACGGGCTTGGCCTTGTTGGTCAGGTGAATGCCGCCGTGGCCCTCCATGTCCACGCTGAGAAAACCGCTTGCGATCAGCTGGCGGTAGAGCGCCTTCCACTCGTTGGCGGAGAGCTCGCCTCCGATACCGAAGGTGCTCACCCGGTCGTGGCCGAAGCGCACGATGCGCTCGTTCGACTTGCCCAGCAGCACGTCGACCAGATAGGTCACGCCGAAGCGCTGCTCGGTGCGAAAGACACACGACAGCGCCTTCTGCGCGGCGACGGTGGCGTCCCAGGTCTCTGGCGGGGTCAGGCAGTTGTCGCAGTTGCCGCAGGGCGCATCCAGATGGTCGCCAAAGTAGTGCAGCAGCGCCTGGCGGCGGCAGCTGATGATTTCGCAAAGCCCCAGCATGGCGTCGAGCTTCTGCTGCTCGATGCGCTTTTGCTGATCGCCGGCGCTCGAGTCCTGCTGCATCTGGCGCAGGGTGATCACGTCCTGAAGCCCGTAGGCCATCCAGGCATCCGCGGGCAGGCCGTCGCGCCCGGCGCGGCCGGTTTCCTGATAATACGCCTCGATGCTCTTGGGCAGGTTCAGGTGCGCCACGAAGCGCACGTCCGGCTTGTCGATGCCCATGCCAAACGCGATGGTCGCCACCACGATCACGCCGTCCTCGCGCAGAAAGCGGCTCTGGTGGTGCTGGCGCTGCTCCGGCGGCAGCCCCGCGTGGTAGGGAAGGGCGGTCAAGCCTTGACGCTCGAGCCAGGCGGCGGTCTCCTCCACCTTCCGGCGCGAAAGGCAGTAGACGATGCCCGCCTCACCGTCGTGGTTCTCGCGGATGAAGCGCAAGAGCGCCTCCCGCGTGTTGCCCTGATTTTCGGCGATGTGGTAGCGGATGTTGGGCCGGTCGAAGCCGTTGTTGTAGAGCGCGGCGTCTTGAAGTTGCAGGTGCTCGATGATGTCGCCGCGGGTCGGCACGTCGGCGGTGGCGGTGAGCGCGATACGCGGCACGTTTGGAAAGCGCTCGTGAAGCTGGGAGAGCTGGCGGTACTCCGGGCGAAAGTCGTGGCCCCACTGGGAGACGCAGTGGGCCTCGTCGATGGCAAAGAGTGCAATCGGCACCTGATCCAGCAGCGCCTGCATGCGCGGCGTGGCCAGCCGCTCCGGGGCGACGTAGAGAAGATCCAGCTCACCGGCGCGAAGCTGGTTCTCCACCGCCATCGCGTCCTGAAAGTCGAGGCTCGAATTGAGATACGCCGCGCGCACGCCGTTTTGCACCAGTGCGGCCACTTGGTCCTGCATCAGCGCGATCAAGGGTGAGACCACGATCGCCGTACCCGCGCGCAGCAGCGCCGGGATCTGGTAGCACAGCGACTTACCGCCGCCGGTGGGCATCAGGACCAGCGCGTCGCCGCCGGCGCTTACGTGCTCGATGATCGCCTGCTGCGGGCCGCGAAATTGATCGAAGCCGAAGACTTCCTGCAGCACCGACAGCGCCGGGTGGGGTTCGCCGTGCATCCTCGCTCTCTCCTCGCTGGTTGGCATTGCGAGGATTGTCGCACGAAAGCGCGCGCTATCGGATGCCCGCGCGCAGAAACGACTGCACGAACTGGCGCTGGAAGAGCAGAAACGCCACCAGAAGCGGCGCGATACTCAAGAGCGTGGCCGCGCTCACCGTGGCCCAGTTGACCCCGGTTTCTGGCGCGGAAAAGACGCCGAGCCCCACGGTCAGCGGGCGGCTCTCCACCGAGTTGGTCACCACCAGCGGCCACAGGAAGTTGTTCCAGTGGTGGCTGATCGACACCAGCGCATAGGCCAGGTACGTCGGCTTGGCGAGCGGCACGTAGACTTTCCACAGCACGGCGAGCCAGCCGCAGCCTTCGATTCGCGCGGCGTCCTCGAGCTCCCGGGGGATGGTCTTGAAGGTCTGGCGCAGCAAAAAGATGCCGAAGGCGCTGGCCACGTAAGGCAGCCCCATGCCGGCGATGGTGTCGATCAAGCCAAGGCCGCTGGCGATGCGGTAGTTCTCGACGATCAGAACCTCGGGAAACACGAACAGCTGGATCAGCACCAGCAGAAACAGCGCGTTCTTGCCGGGCACGGGAAAGCGCGCAAACGCGAAGGCCGCCAGCGTGCACACCACGAACTGTGCGGCCACCACGCCGGTGACCAGCAAGAAGGTGTTGAGGTAGTAGCGCGCGAACGGCGCCTGGGCCCAGGCGGTCTTGAAGTTCTCAAGCGTCACGGGCGCGAAGAGCTCGAAGCGCACCATGAACGCCGGCGGGTGAAACGCCGCCCACACCGCGTAGAGCAGCGGAAAGATCCACACGATGGCCAGAAGCCAGGCGGCCAGGGTCTCGAGCGAAAGCACTGGGGCCAGGCGGCGGGGAAGGGTAGCGGCGAGCGTGCTCATGGGCATGGCGTCGTCATTGGTAGTGGGTCCGGCGGTCGAGAAGCGTGAACTTGAGCGTGGCCACCGCCGCAAGCACCAGCAGGATCATCACGGTGAGGGTGGCCGCCGTGGTGCGATCGAAAAACGCGAAGGCGTTTTCGTAGACGTAGTAGAGCAGCAGGTTGGTAGCGTTGTTCGGCCCACCCTTGGTGAGAATGAACAGGTGATCGACCACGCGCACGGCGTTGATCAGCGCGTTGATCAAGACGAACAGGGTCGTGGGCATCAAAAGCGGAAAGGTTACCCGCCAGAAAAAGCGCGCGCGGCTCGTACCCTCGAGATCCGCCGCTTCCTTGAGCTCCGGCGGGATCGCCTGGAGTGCGGCGAGATAGAAGAGCATGAAAAACCCCGCCTCCTTCCACACCGACATCACGATGATCGAATAGAGCGCCACGCTCGGGTCGCCCAGCCAGTTCACGCCGGAAAAGCCGAGCGCGCCGAGCAGCTTGTTGAACAGCCCGATCTGCGGGGCGTAAAAGAACATCCAGATGTTGGCCGCGGCGATCATCGGCAGAATCGTTGGCGTGAAGTAGGCCATGCGCACAAGCCCGCGCCCGGGTAGCCTGCCGTTGACCAGCAGCGCCATGCCAAGGGCGAGTGCGATGGAGAGCGGAATGGTGCCCAGCGCGTAGAGCAGGTTGTTGCGCGCCACCTGCCAGAATTTCGGATCCTCGAACAGGTACTGATAGTTTTCGAGCCCGACGAACTCCGGCGGCGCGCCGCGAAAGCCGGGCAGATAAAGGCTCTGAAGCACCGTGGTGACGGTGGGCAGGTAGGCGAAGAGGCCCAAAAGCGCCGCTGCCGGCAGCAGCAGAAGCGCTCCATAGAGCTGGAGCTTGCGGTGGGCGGTCAGCGTCATGGCGAGGACTCGTAAAAGAGTGGGCGCCAGGGCAGGCCCGGCGCCCGGATGGGCCTAGCGGGCGTAGCGGCGCAGGATACGGTCGGCCTCGGCCTGCGCCTGGGTCAGCGCCTCCTCTGGCGTCATCTGGCCGGTGAGCGCGGCCTGCACGGCGTTATCGAGCGTGCGGCGAATGCGCCCGCCTTCATAGGTGGCAAGCTCGGCGGTACCGAACTCGAGCTGGTCGCGGGCCACCGCCGCCGGCGGGAACTCTTCCACGTAGGCCTGAAGTGCCTCGGTCTCGTAGGCGGCGGGGCTCACGCCCATGTAGCCGGTTTCGATCGACCAGTCCGCGGCGCGCTCCGGGGCGGTCATCCAGCGGATGAAGGTCATCGCGGCGCGCTGCTCCTCCTCAGAGGTGTCGGCAAAGATGTAGAAGTTGCCGCCGCCGGTGGGGCTGCCGCGCTGGGTCTTGGCCGGCAGCATCGCCACGCCGAAGTCGAAATCGGCGTCGCTCTTCACCGCACTCAGGTTGCCGGTGGTGTGCCACATCATCGCCGTGGACTGCTCGAGGAAGTTCTGGCGAAGCGTCCCCCACTCGATGGTGCCGCTCGGCATGACGCCGGACTCCGCAAGCGTCACCCAGTACTCCAGCGCCTCCACCGCCGCCGGGTCGTCGAAATAGACCTCGGTGCCGGCCTCGTTCATCAGCCGATGGCCGTTCTGGTAAGCGAAGGCCTGAAACATCCAGTAGGGGTAGCCGGTGGAGGGCACCATCACGCCCCACTGGTTACCGCTTGCCTCGCGCAGGGTGGCGGCCATCTCGGCCATTTCGTCCCAGTTTTCAGGCGGGGTGTCCGGGTCGAGCCCGGCGGCTTCAAAGGCGTCCTTGTTCCAGTAAAGCACGATGGTCGAGCGCTGGAACGGGATGCCGTAGGTCTTGCCGTCGAGCCGGCCGTTCTCCATCAGCCCGGGGTAGAAGCCGTCGAGCCAGGCGCGCTCCTCGTCGGTCTCGACCAGGTCGTCGAAGGCGACGATGGCGCCTTGCTCGATCAGCTCGAACAGGTCGATGGAGAACATCACCGAAAGCGCCGGCGTATCGCCGGCCTCGATGGCGGACATCGCGCGCACCCGGGTGTCGTCGTAGTTGCCGGCGTAGATGGCGTCCACCGAGATCTCCGGGTGCTCGCTTTCGAACGCCTCGACCAGCTCGTCGATCACGCCGGTCAACGCGCCACCCACGGAGACCGGGTAGTACATGGTGAGATCGACCTCGGCATTGGCCTGGGCGGCGCTTAGAAGGCCAGCGGCCAGCGCGGTGAGGGCAAGGGGGAAGCGAGCGGACATGACGAACTCCTGGTGGATGGCGAGAGAGGCGAATCAGTGCTGGAACGATCCCACCGTCGGCGGGCGGGCAACGGTGCGTGTAGCGGCGGCGAAGGCGCTGGGCGTCAGGTGCTCGTGGCGCAGACCGTCGGCGGCGAAGAGATGCGCCTTTTCCGGCGCCCAGTAGAGGCGGCAGGCGGCGCTGGCAAAATCGGGGCGACCCGCCACGCGCACGCGAAGGGTGTGATTGCCCACCGCCACGTGCACGACGGTATCGGCGCCCAGGTACTCCTCGCTTTGGATGCGTGCGGCGACGCCGGGCGCGTTTTCAGGGCGAAGCTCGATATCCTCGGGGCGAACGCCAAGCTGCCCGCCGGCGGCTTCCAGCGGGGCGACGGAGGTGGTGTCGCCGTCGATCACGGCACCGGCAACACCGGCCACCAAAGACAGTAGATTCATGGCGGGGCTTCCTATGAAACTGGCGGCGAAGGCGCTCGCCGGATGGTTGTAGAGCTCGCTCGGAGTGGCGTCCTGAACGATGCGGCCGTGCTGCATGAGAATCACCCGGTCACCCATGCTCATGGCTTCCACCTGATCGTGGGTGACGTAGATCACCGTCATCCCGAGCCGGCTCTGCAGCGCCTTGATCTCGCGGCGCATGTCGGCGCGAAGGCGCGCGTCCAGATTCGAAAGCGGCTCGTCCATCAGGCAGATCGGG
>NZ_JAMZBD010000049.1:0-11248 GCF_024158685.1 Halomonas sp. 707D4
GTCAGGGTGAACCGTAGCCCCGCTCCGTTTGCCATCGTGCTGCTCCTCGGCCATCCACTCATCGATTGAAAACGATAAGAATAATGATCTGGGCAGACAGTTCAATTCAGGCAAGCACGAAGCGCCAATCACCTACAGAAAATAAGAGATCGCTTACAAGAGCTAATAAAACTTATTCACTATCCATGGCGAATACCTTTGCTGCCTGAGTATTGCTAGGCTTGGCCTGAACCAGGCGCTGGGCACTCTCGGAAAGCGGCACCAGCTGCTCGGCGATCAGCTTGAGCTGGCTCTGGATGGGGCGGTAGAGCGTGGCGGCGTTCTGCTCCTCGTCGAGGCTGGCCGGCTCGTCCAGGGCGGCCAGAAGTTCGTTCACCGGTTCGACGACGGGGGTGATCGAGCGGCGCCCGTGAAGCTCCGCGGTCATCGCCGCGAGCAGGTCGCTGATGTGGCGGGCCTGGGGCATCAGGGCGGCGTCGTCCTCGCCTTCCGCCAGGCGATGGCGGTGGGCTCCCAGCGCCGAAAGATGGCTCAGCAGCGTGTTGGAGAGCACCAGAAAGCGCAGGCCGCTGTCGGCATCCTGCTTACGGTAGTGGCCCGGTTCGTGGAGGATGTTGGTCAAGAGCGTCGAGAGCGCCGCATCGGCGTTGTGGGCGTTGCGTCGCGCCAGGCGGTAGGCCAGGTCGTCCTGCTTGCCCTGCTCGTACTGGTGGACGATCTCGTCCAGGTAGCAGCGATGGCTCGCCAGCACCTTGGCCGCCTCGCGGTAGAGCCTGCGCCCCTGCCAGTCCGGCAGGATGAAGAACACCGCAAGCCCGGCGATCAGCGCGCCGATCAAGGTATCGAACAGCCGCGGCCAGATCAGATCGAAGCCGTCACCCACCTGGTTGAAACTGCACAGCACCAGCAGCGTGATCGACGCGGTGGCGATCACGTAGTGGCGTTCGCGGTTGGCGAAGAAGCACACCCCGGCGGCCACCGCGATCAGGCTCTGGATGCCGGGCTGGGGAAACAGGCTGATCGACGCCCAGCCCGCCGTGAGCCCCAGCACCGTGCCGAGGATGCGCTGGGAGAGAAAGCGCCGGGTGGTGGCGAAGTTGGGGCGGCACACGAACAGCGTGGTCAGAAGAATCCAGAATCCCTGCTCCGGGTCCAGCCACTGCAGCAGCGCATAGCCTGCCATCAGGGCGGTTGAAAGGCGCACCGCGTGACGGAAGGTGGGCGAGCCCAGGGTCAGGTTCAGGCGCACCCGGTTCCAGGCTTCCTTGAGGCTGCCTGGCGAGCGGTCGAACAGAGCGTTGTCGCGACGATCGTCGCTGGCGTCCGGGTTGTGGGCGCTGGCAATCTGACCTTCGAGCGTGGCGAGGTTGTCCGCCAGCGCGTTGAGCGGGCGAATCAGCGCGCGCCACTCCGGGCGGCCGCGATCGCGCAGATTGTCGATGGAGGCGCGCAGATCCATCAGTGCCTGCTCCGAGAGCTCGTGATCGAAGGGCCGGTTGAGCAGAAGGGATTTCGCCAGCTGGCGGCACGCCCGGCCCTGCTGGTCCAGAAGCCGCTGGCAGCGAAACAGCACGTCGTGATGGAAGAACGCCTCGGTCAGCGCGCTGTAGGGGTAGTGGGTGGAGCTTGCCCGCTCGTGGATGTCCTGGGCGATGAAGTAGATGCGCAGGTAGCGGTTGAGCTTCGCGCTTCCACGCTGGCCTTCCAGGCGGCGAAAGATCATCTCCTTGGCCTGGTTGAGCGCGGCCACCACCTGGCCGTTCTGGCGCGCCAGCGCCACCCGGCGCGCCTCCACGTCCACCCCGCGCACCGGCTCGAACAGCGCGGATTTCAGAATCAGGAACTCGCCCAGCGTCTTGTAGACCCGCGCCATGCTCTGCTTGACCGGCTGGCGGGAGAACAGCGCACACCAGATCACCGAGATCAACCCGTACCAGGCGGCACCGCCCAGCAGCAGAAGCTGGCGCGAGGCGACGTCCGCGTCCACGCCGCCGTGCTGTTCGATGTTGATCATCGAGTAGATCGACAGAATCAGCGTGCCCGAGGCGATGGTGGCGTAGCGCTGGCCGATGGCGCCGAGCATGATCAGCGTGAAGGCGGAAACCCCGAGGCCAAGCGCGAACATCCACGGCCAGGAAAACAGCCACTGCACGATGAAGGAGGCCGAGGCAAAGCACACGAGCGTGACGGCAAGCGCCTGAAGACGGCCCTGCCAGCTGTCGTCGGTTTCCGATAGCGCGCAGGCGATGATGCCCAGAAAGAGTGGAATCACCAGCCCCACGTCACCTTGAAACGCGCTCAGCGCCAGCGCCCCGCTGAAGGCGATGAACACGCGCAGGCTGTAGGCGAATTTATCCAGGGTCCACAGGCGACGCAGCGGCAGGGCGATGGGCATAGTGTCTCTTCGTTGGAATTTTAGACTTTAGTATAACAACGTTAGCGCGCGGCTGACCACGGCGGTCAGGCGTCGATGTCACTCCATCAGCACCACCCGCTTGCCGAGGTTGTCGCCTTCGAGTACGCCGATGAGCGCTGCGGCGACGCTATCGAGTCCGCCGGTCATGATGTCCAGCCGCCAGTCGAGCGTGCGCTTCATTACCTGTGGCGCCATGAAGCGCTGAAACGTCTCCCAGTGCTTGAGGTAGTGCGGTACCACGAACGGCGTGACCTTAACGCGATTCGCCGCAAGCGTTGCGATGTTTGCTGGTCCTTGGCGTGGATTCGTCGACTGGTATTGGCTCACCAGCCCGCACAGAACGATCCGCCCATGGCGGCGCATCGCCTCGATCGTCGCATGAAACGCCGCTCCACCCACGTTTTCGAAGCCGAGCGTCACGCCCTCCGTCGCGGCATCCAGAAGCTGGGCGGCGTAGTCGGGGTGGCGGTGATCGAGTACCGTATCGAACCCCAGGCGGGCAAGCCAAGCGCGTTTGTCCGGACGTCCGGCAGTGACGATCACCCGCGCGCCCCGACGTCTGGCGAGCTGAGCGGCAAGCGACCCCACCGCGCCGGCGGCGGCGTTGACCAGCACGGTGTCGTCGGGCATGGGTGCACCGAGATGTTCCATGCCTACCCAGGCGGTGAACCCCGTCATGCCCAGTGGGTGCAGGTAGGCGAGCGGGTCGATTCCGGAAGAAACCCTGATCAGCCCGCTCGCCTCGCTTGCCACGAGTTCCTGCATGGGCAGATGTCCTACGACAAGATCACCCGGCGTGAAACCCACCTCACGACTGTGCAGCACCTCGGCCAACGCCCACCCCGAAAGCGCGCTTGTTGCCTGCCAGCGTTCGATGTAACCGTAGCCCTCGGCATGCATGCGGGTGCGCATGTAGGGGTCGACACTGATGTAGCGTGGGCGCAGGAGCAAACGTGGGCTGAGGGGCAATGATACGGGACGCGATTCGATATGGCGGGGCAAAAGTGGGCCATCGGGGCGGGCGCTAAGCCTTAAACCGCGCGTGGTGAGCGTGTTGTCGGTCATGCTGGGCACTCGAAAACCGCGCGAAGCGAAGGTGCTGTCGAAACGGCCCGCCATCGAAGGCGAGCCGCAAGGTGCTACAGATGCTTCAACAGCTTCTGCAGCTTGGTCATGTCGCTGGAGTCGCCGACCAGGCGGACATCGCCTTCCATCATGCCGTGCAGGAAGGCTTGCTGGGTCGGTTTCTTGAGTATCTTGAGCGCGGCGTCCTGATCGCGAAAGCGCAGCTCCAGATCCAGGTCGATGGGCAGGCCTTTGCCGGTGTCGATGCCTTGCGGCGACATCCGGTAGTAGCGGGCAGTGCCGAGGTCTTCCGTGGCAATGCCCCAGTTCAAGCCGCGCATGCGCTCGAGCTGCTCCTTGAAGCGCGGCTTGCGACGCAGGGCGCGCTTGAGCATCAGCCCGAGCAGCCATAGCGTCAGGCGAAGTTTCATCAGGAAACGGCGTCCTTGAGCGCCTTGCCGGGCTTGAACGCGACGTTCTTGCTGGCCGGAATGTTCAGCGGCGCGCCGGTCTGCGGGTTCTTGCCGGTACGGGCGGCGCGTTCGCGCACGGTGAAGGTGCCGAAGCCGATCAGGGCCACGTCTTCGCCCTTGGCGACGCTGTTGGTGATCTCGTCGAGAATGACGTTGAGAACCTGGCCAGCCTTGTCCTTGGAAAGGTCGGCGCTCTCAGCAATCGCGGCGGCGAGTTCAGGTTTGCGCATGGTGAAATCTCCCTGATGAAAAAAAGCATAACGCTTGAGTGTTGTTGGACCCTGAGGGTCGGAACGTTCTGGCCTTGCCGTGAACAGCGAGCATCAGCCTAGCAGCGCAGGCACTGCTCTGGAAAGCTCCACTTTCCGTCTGACGCAGGCGCCTGTCAACGCAAAGCCGACCAAACGACCGTCTTTATCTTCGCCGAGGGCGCACAGCGCATCGCCTTCGCCCTCGAGGCGCCAGCGCGCAACCGGCGCGACCGGCGGGTAGGCCACCACCGGCAGCAGTGGCGTTTTCACCACCACCGGCCAGGCGCCGAGGGCCACCGGCGTCGGCTGGCCGCCGAGCGTGGCGGCCAGCGCCTGGATACTGGCCTGAAGCGGCTGGACGTACATGGCGTTGACGCCATCGATGCAGGCGACATCGCCCAGAGCGTAGACATGCGGGTGCGAGGTGCGCAGGGTGCGATCCACGTGGATGCCGCTCTCGTCGGCCGAAAGCCCCGCCGCCTGGGCGAGCTCAACGCGCGGGGCGAGGCCGGTGGCCAGCAGGACCGCGTCCACCGTGTGCGATGCGCCGTCGTCGAGCGTCAGGGCAAGGGCGTCGTGGTCGTCGCGCTGAATGGCGTCCACTCGGCGGCCCAGGGCCAGGGTGATGCCGCCGGCCGCGAAGGCGCTGCCCAGCGCCTCGCCCAGAGGTTCAGGCAGAAGGCGCGGCAGCGGCGTCGACTCGGGGGCGATCAGCGTGACGGCGTGGCCGCCGGCGCACAGGTCGTCGGCGAACTCGCAGCCCACCAGGCCCGCGCCGATCACCGCGACGCGCGCCGGGCCCTTGGCCAGCGCAGCGCGAAAGCGGCGGTAGTCGTCGAGATCGTTGACGGTGAAAAAGCGCTCGGCAATCGGTTCCGGGATGCTCATCGCGCGGCGTGGCGCGGCCCCGGTGGCCAGCACGAGGTCCTTGAAGTACAGGGTGCTTCCATCATCGAGGTCGAGGCGCTGCTGCTCGGTGTCCAGCGCGACGACCCGGGTGTTCGCCCGCACGGTGGCCTCGAGCTCCCCGGCCAGTGCTTCGGCGTCTTGCCTGACCAGCGCCTCGGGGGCGAGGCGCTTGGCGAAGCCGGTGGAAAGCAGTGGCTTGGTGTAGTCGTCTGCGCTGTCGGCGCTCACCAGGGTGATCGAGCGGGTATCGCCCTGGCGGCGCAGCGCGCGGGCCAGGCCGATGCCGGCCATGCCGGTGCCGACGATGATCATGTCCACCGTCGTCGCGCGGCGGTCGTCAGAGGAGGGGGCCATACCATCACCCGGGTAGTTGTCTGCGTTTCGAGAAAAGCGAATCCAGCCGTCATGTTACACTAGCCGACAAGACTTCACCGCCTTGGAGACCGTGTGACGCCCTCTACCTTGCAGGCTCGTTCCTTCCTTCGCTGGCAGCCGGTGGCCGCGCTGCGCCCGGCCATGAGTGCCCCCTGGTGGCAGTGGGTCGCCTCGCTGGATTCACTGACCGCGCGGCTGGTGGCGGCCGGGGGCTCGCGCCCGTTCCGGGTGCGCCTGCTGTACCAGGGGGTGGGGGTTCCTCGGCGCGACGAGGCGCGGGCGCTGGGGCTTGCACCGCGCCGACTCGCCTGGCTGCGCGAGGTGGCGCTGTGCGTGGACGAGCGGCCCTGGGTCGTGGCGCGCTCGGTGGCGGCGCTCACGGATCTCCAGGGCCAGCACCTGGAGCGGCTGGGCGAGCGTTCGCTGGGCAGTTGGCTGTTTCGCCAGCCGGACCTGGTGCGCGGGCCGATGTTCGCCACCGCCCAGACGCCGGCCTTCGTCTCTCGGCTGTGCGCGCCGGACGCCACGGGCCTGTGGGCGCGCCGCTCGGTTCTGTCCCACGGCGGGCTTTCGCTGCTGGTGCAAGAAGGGTTTTTATCCACCATGGCGGATGATCTCGGCCTGGCGACGCGCTAGGCTTGAACCGCGTTTTGTCTTGACGAGGTAAGCATGGACCGTTCTCTGCTGCGCCCGACCGGGTGGTCCCGGGCGGCTGATTTCATCACCCTGATGCGCCTGGACCGGCCCATCGGCACCTGGCTTCTGATGTGGCCGACCCTCTGGGCGCTGTGGGTCGCCGCCGAGGGCGTGCCGGGACGCGGGCTGCTCTTGATCTTCGTCGCCGGGGTCTATGCCATGCGTGCGGCGGGCTGCGTGGTCAACGACTACGCCGACCGCCATTTCGATGGCCACGTCAAGCGCACCAGGCACCGGCCGCTGGCGACCGGGCGAATCAGCGAAACCGAAGCCAAGGGGCTGTTCATCGTGCTGGTGGCGGTGTCGTTCATCCTGGTGCTGTTGACCAACGCCTTCACCGTGATGCTTTCGGTGGGCGGGCTTTTGCTTGCCGCCGCCTACCCGTTCATGAAGCGCTACACCCACTTCCCCCAGGTGGTGCTGGGGGCGGCGTTCTCCTGGGCGATTCCCATGGCCTTCGGCGCCACGCTCGGCCATGTACCGCTGGAGGCGTGGGTGCTGTTTCTGGCCAACGTGTTGTGGACCGTCGCCTACGACACCCAGTACGCCATGGTCGACCGCGACGATGACCTTAAGATCGGCATCAAGTCCACCGCCGTATTGTTCGGCGATGCCGACCGGCTCATCATCGGGCTGTTGCAGCTGGCCACGCTCGCGCTCCTGGCCTGGGTCGGCGTTCGCGTGGGACTGGGCGGCTTCTTCTGGCTGGGGCTCGCGGCGATGGCCGCTACCTTCGTGCATCAGCAGCGCTTGATCGTCCACCGCGAGCGTGACGCCTGTTTCCAGGCGTTTCTGAACAACCATTGGTCGGGGCTTGTGCTCTTTGCCGGGCTCGCCTTGAGCTATTGGCCGGTGGCGGGCTAATGTAACGCTTGTCATAAAAATGTCACCTGGCCATGGTGTGATTGTCATCGCTATGTCATCGACCCCCTTCGCCGGAACCCCGAGGCCCGCCCATGACCGCCAAGACCGTTTTGATCGTCGACGATGAGGCGCCGATTCGCGAGATGATCGCCGTGGCGCTGGAAATGGCGGACTACCGCGTGCTGGAAGCGGACAACGCCCAGGATGCCCACGCCCTGGTGGTCGATCACCAGCCGGATCTTCTGCTGCTCGACTGGATGATGCCCGGCACCAGCGGCATCGAGCTTGCCCGTCGTCTCAAGCGTGAAGAGGCGACCGCAGAGCTGCCCATCATCATGCTCACCGCCAAGGGCGAGGAGGACAACAAGATCCAGGGCCTGGAAGCCGGTGCCGACGACTACATCACCAAGCCCTTCTCGCCGCGCGAGCTGGTGGCACGGCTGAAGGCCGTGCTGCGCCGTACCACGCCGCGCGGCATGGAAGATCCGGTCGAGATCAACGGCCTCTTGCTCGACCCGGTGAGTCACCGGGTGAGTGCTCATGGCAAGGCGCTCGAGATGGGGCCGACCGAGTATCGTCTTCTGCAGTTCTTCATGACCCACCAGGAGCGCGCCTACACGCGCAGCCAGCTGCTCGATCAGGTATGGGGCGGCAACGTCTACGTGGAGGAGCGCACCGTCGACGTGCATATCCGCCGGCTGCGCAAGGCGCTGGGCGAGGCGCACCAGAACCTGATCCAGACGGTACGCGGCACGGGGTATCGCTTCTCCGCCCGGGTGTAACGCATGCACCTGTGGAGCCGGGAGCTTTGGCGCATCGCGTGGCTGGGCACGCTCGGCGTCGTGCTGGGCTGGCTCTTCGGCGCCCCGGGCTTCGGACTCGCCCTCGGTTTGGCGGCGTGCCTTTTCCACCACTTGCGTCAGCTGCGCGCGCTCTACCAGTGGCTCACTCTCGAGCCCAGCGAAGAGCCGCCCGCCGCCAAGGGGCTATGGGGCGACCTGCTCGATCGCCTGTACCGCTACCAGAAAAGCCAGCGCATCACCCAGGGGCGCCTGCGGGCCATGCTTGCACGCATTCAGGAGTCTTCCGAGGCGATGCGCGACAGCGTGGTGATGCTCGACCGCCACGGTGATCTCGAGTGGTGGAACAGCGCCGCCACCGAGATGCTCGGACTGCAGACCGCTCATGACCGGGGCCAGCACATCACCAACCTGCTGCGCGACCCGGGGTTCGTGCGCTACTTCGCCTCACGGGAGTACGGCGAGCCCTTGACGTTGACCTCGCCCATCGACGAGCGGCGCATTCTCCAGTACCAGATCACGCTCTACGGCGACGACGAACGCCTGCTGATGGCGCGGGACATCACCCGCCTGCACCGCCTCGAACAAATGCGCCAGGACTTCGTCGCCAACGTCTCTCACGAGCTGCGCACGCCCCTGACGGTGCTGTCGGGGTATCTCGAAACCTACGGTGACCTGAGCGATCAGTTGCCGCCGCGCCTCGGGCGGGGCATCCTGCAGATGCAGGCGCAGACCCGGCGGATGGAGAACCTGGTCAACGATCTGCTGCTGCTTTCCCGATTGGAGATCGACCAGGGCGGGAAGGACCATCACCCCCTGGCGCTGACGCCGCTTCTCGACAGCATCTGCCAGGACGCCCGCGCGCTCTCCGCCCAGCAACACGAGACGCCCCAGCGCATCGAACTCGACCTTGAAGGCGATCTTCGCCTGATGGGAAGCGAGCAGGAGTTGCGCAGCGCCATTTCCAACCTGGCCTTCAACGCCGTGCGCTATACGCCCGCTGGCAGTCACATCGTCCTGCGGAGTGGCGTGCTGCCGACCGGCGAGGCGTATGTCGAGGTCCAGGATGACGGTCACGGCATCGACCCCATTCACATCCCCCGCCTCACCGAGCGCTTCTATCGCGTGGACAAGGGCCGCAGTACCGCCACCGGTGGAACCGGGCTCGGACTTGCCATCGTCAAGCACGTTCTGCTGCGCCACGACGCCCGGCTTGTGATCGACTCGCTTCCCGAGCAGGGGGCGCGCTTTCGCTGCGTCTTTCCTGCGACCCGCCTGCATTCGACCTGATATCGCTTCAGCATTGCGGTGTGTCGAGTTGGCAATGCGTACGGGTCAAACTGTGCGCATGTGTCATTTATAGCCACCTGATATCGCAAATCTGACCCAGGGCAATACTTTTTGTACAACTTGTGTATTAATTTAAATATTTGATTTTAAATATATATTTATTTTTTTGTAAATATTGGCACGAGCGCTGCAAAGGTTTTAGCAAGAAAGAAACCGCAGGAAGTGGTATGCCGCAAGGCAATCTTTCTTGAACGAGCGGTAACCACAGCGATCTAGGAGGTGGAATATGATGTCCAAGGAACTACTCAAGAAAGCTGGCATTCTAGGCGTTTCATTTGGTCTGCTGGCAAGCCCGCTTGCCTTTGCCGACACGACTGATCATCCGTCCATCGATGAGAATCAGGACAGCATGGTCGAGCAGGACGGCACTCAAGACCAAGGCGTCAACATGAACACCAATGACAGTGCGAACTATACTCAGGAAGAGTTGACCACTGATCATCACACCCAGGGACCGAACTCCGAGACCATCGGTGAGCCGGATTCCATGGGAACCACGGCGGGAGCCGGTACCGAGACTTCACCGGAAGAAGTCGTCGAGAAAAATTCCGATTCGTGATTAACGTTTAGTTGCAATTTTGCAACAAAGTATTACGCTTAAGGAATGAGCATTATAAGGGACAAGGATGTCCTACTGCATGGATGCTCAGCGATTCAAGGATTGGATCTAGCGACGATCAAGAACGTGAGTCAGGGTAAATTCCAAGGTTGGAGTCCCGCAAAAGGATAGGAAGCTTTCGTTACGTATCGCACGCACCGAGCAAGATGAAGACCCCGCACAAGCGGGGTCTAGTTTTTTGTGCCTATCGGTTTTTTCGATCCGTGGACGCGGGCAGGCGCTTCAGGTCTCGGTAGTGCGCCTCCCACATCAATACCGCTCCCGCTACCGCGCCTGGCAGCAAGAAAAGATTGGCCAGTGGTATCCAGGTGATCAGCGTGACCAGTCCCCCGTAGCTCAGGCTCGGCCACCAGCGATTGGCCAGCCGCCAGCGCATCTCCTTGAAGCTCACCTTGTTGTTGTCCATGGGGTAGTCCAGGTAGGTGATCGCCATGACCCAGGCGGAAAACAAGGCCCATAGAAAGGGGGCGAACAGGTTGAGCCCCGGAATCCAGCTCGCTACCAGCAGCAGTGCCGCGCGCGGCAGGATGTAGCGAAGCTTGATCAGCTCGCGGCCCACGGCATCGACGGCGGTCTTGGCGAGCCCCCGGTCGTCGAGTGGTTCGACACCGGTGGCGCTGCGCTCGACGCGGGCAGCGAGAAACCCGTAGAACGGGGCGGCGATCAGGTGGGTCACCAGGGTGAAGGTGAAAAATATCGCCACCAGCAGGCTTGCGACGAACAGCGGCCAGATCAGCCACGACAGCCAGTCGAGCCAGCTCGGGATGCTCGTCATGGCGTGATCGACCCAGCCGGAAAAGCGCCGGGCGGTGAACGTGATCAGACCGGCATAGACGCCTAGGTTGATCAGGATGGGCACAAAGATATAGCGCCTCAGCCCTTTGCGATACACCAGGCGAATGCCTCGGCCCAGGGCGGAAACTGCAGTCAGCATCGGTACTCCTCGAAAAGACGCCCAGGCGATATGCCTGGGCGTATTGCAAGGGGCACGCCTGCCAAGGTCAAGGCTTTTTCTGTACCTGCTCGCTGATGCGCTCCGGCGCGCTGTGGCGAATGTCCAGCCCCTTGACCAGATAGACCACGTACTCCGCCAGGTTGTTGGCGTGATCGCCGACACGCTCGAGGGCACGCAGTATCCACATGATGCTCAGCACCGAGGTGATCGAGCGCGAGTCCTCCATCATGAAGGTCATCAGCGAGCGCATGGCACTGCCGTACTCGTCATCGACGGACTCGTCCTCGCGCACCACCTGCATGGCGAGCTCGGTATCGAAGCGGGCGAAGGCGGTCAGGGCGTCGCGCAGCATCTTGCGCACGTGCTCGCTGATGTGGCGCACCTCCACCAGCCCGCGCACCGTGCCGCTGCTGTCGGAGAGCGACAGCAGCGGCACGGTGCGCGGGCTGGTGGAGGTGCGCCACATCAGCGAGCA
>NZ_JAMZBD010000050.1:0-11203 GCF_024158685.1 Halomonas sp. 707D4
GCGCTCGCACTCGCTCCAGATACTCCCACTGCAGGTGACGGCGCCCCGAGAAGTCGCGCGTGACGTTTTTCGACATCACCGCGATACCGCGGGTGGCATAGTTGTTCTCGAAGTGCGGCAGGCCGTGGCGATAGAGTGTGCGCAAAAAGGTACCGAACAGCCAGCGCGGCCGGGTGAGACCGTCGAAGGCCAGGCGCAGGCTCGGGCGCAGCGGCGACGAGAAGCCGCTCTTGCGGTTGTTGTCGCTGTTGGGCGGTACCGCGTAGTCCACGGTGATGACGAGGTGGCGGTAGCCGGCCTTCTCGACCCGCGCCAGCAGCGCCTCGATCTCCTCGAGCGTGCCCGGCAGGTACGCCTGAAACCAGTCGGTCTCCCCCACCTCGAGCACCTCCTCGAGCGGTATCAGCGAGCTTCCGCTCAGGATCATCGGAAGCCCTTCCCCCGCCGCCGCCCGCGCCTGGACGATATCGCCCCGGTAGGCAGAGAGCGCACTGATGCCCATCGGCGCGATGCCGAACGGCGCTTGATAGCGCGTGCCCAGAAGCTCGGTCTCGAGGGCAATGCTGGACACGTCCACCATCGCACGGGGCATCAGCCCGTAAGCATCGAAGGCGCTGCGGTTGGCGGCATGGGTGTAACCCTCTTCCGCGCTGTTGGCGATGTAGCCGAACAGGGGGCGAGGGAGATGCTTTCTCGCTGCGTGCTCGAAGTCCTGCAAATTGTGTATTTTTACCAGTTGCTTCACACCGCTTCCTATTGTGTAGATGCCCATGCGGCTGGATTCACTATATTCGGGGGACGTTGTCCAGCGAGCCCTGCCAACAGATTATCAATCGCCAAATGTACCATCGATGCGCGCGTTTCATGAGTGGCTGAGCCGATATGCGGCGCCAGCACTACCTGAGGCATGTTCAGCAAGGGCGAGTCCAAAGACAAGGGCTCTTGTTCGAAAACGTCGAGCCCTGCCGACCGAATCTCACCGGTTTCGAGGGCGTGAATCAGCGCAGGCTCGTCCACCACCGCGCCCCGGGAAATGTTGATGAAGACGGCTGAAGGCTTCATCATCTTGAAAGCCTGAGCATCGAGCAGATGGCGGCTCTCTGGCGATAACGGCACCGTCACACAAACTATATCCGACTCGGCCAACAACGCCTCGAGCGAGCAGTGCGTGGCCCCGAGCTCTTCCTCCACATGCGGCTTGGGTGATGAACCGCTGTAAAGCACCGGCATATCAAAACCGAGCGCCCCTCGCCGTGCCACGGCCGCCCCGATACGCCCCAGGCCGATAATCCCCAGGGTCTTGCCATGTACGTCGAGGCCAAATTGCGCCTCTACCACGTGGCTTTGCCACTTTCCCTCCCTTACCCATCGATCCAATTCGGCGATTCGTCGACACGCGGTCATGATCAGTGCGAATCCCGTATCCGCAGTAGTTTCGGTGAGTACATCCGGCGTATTGCACAGCGCGATCCCCCTGCGCGTTAGCGCCTCGAGCGGGAAGTTGTCGTACCCGACCGAGATCGTTGCGATCATCTCCAAATGCTCGGACCTGGCAAGCAGCTCTTCATCGACGTCAAGCTTACCCCCGATCAAGGCATGGGCCTTTTGCATCGCTTCCAGAAATGCAGGCATGGTGTGCTGGTCGAGCTCGCCGAAGTAGTCAACGTGATGCTCTCGCTCCAATCGAGCCAACTGCTCGGCATGTAGACGGCGAACCGCCACGATACGCTTTTTCATCGTCACTCTCCAAAGCGCTGGCCCGACAAGCGGGGCTTGTCGGGCCAGTCAACTAGACTGAGGTAGCGTAGTCGGGCATTGAGAAGTTCAGCTCGTCCAATGCCTGACAAAGCTCGTTACATTGATGCTTGGAAAGCTCTACCAACGGTGGACGCAAGCGATTCCAAGTGTCGTCACCCCCATAGTGAGCCGCTGCAGTCTTCAAGGCCGGGATCATGGGAAAGCCTTCGAACACGCGGCGCACTTGCGAAAGTACCTGCTGGTGCGAGTCGGCATCTTCCTTCTGGAAGTGTCGGGCGAGTGCCGCAATCGGCGCTGGATTGACGTTCGCCGTGGCGCTGATACAGCCCGCCCCACCGGCGCGAAGGGTTTGGAGAAGAAAGTGTTCGCTACCCGCGTAGATGTTCATGTCATCGCCGAAAGCATCGATCAGCGAGGCGGTGTTTTCCCACTCTCCAGAGCTATCCTTGAGACCGGCAATCGTAGTCGGATAGCGCTTTTTCAGCCGCTCGACCAGCGCCAACGAGATGGGCACTTGAGAGACCGGCGGAATGTGATACAGATAAACACGTAGGTTAGAAGACCCTGCTCGCTCGATCACCTCGCTGAAGTAGCGAAAGAGCCCTTCCTCGGAGACTCCTTTGTAGTAAAAAGGCGGAAGCATCAATACGTTCGCTCCCCCGCTCTTTACAACGTGCTGGGTCAGTGCAACCGTGTCGCCGATACTGCAGCTTCCCACGCCGGGCATAAGGCGCTCGCCGCTCACGCCCTGCTCGACCAATGCATCCAACAGCCGACACTTCTCCTGCACCGTCAGAGAGTTTGCCTCGGAGTTCGTACCGAATATTGCAAGCCCAACATCCTGATCGATCAACCACTGACAGTGGGCGGCGAAGCGCCGAGCATCCGGGTCGAGGCGCTCATTGAAAGGTGTGATCACAGGTGACCAGACTTGGCCGGTTCGTGTAACAGCATCCATAACGCCTCCTTTTATCATTGCCACTCGTCAACGGCGTAGTTCGCGATGGTCTTTGCATCGAAATCGAACCCTAACCCCGGTGTCTTGGGCAGCAGTAGCCGGCCGTTTTCAGTCTTGAGCTGCGTGTCGATCAAGCGGCGAAAGTTGAGTACTTGATCATCCCCGAAGTGCTCGACGTAGGGGGCATTGGGCGAGGAGGCCACCAGATGGACGTGCAGGTCGTGAAACCAGTGCGGGCATACATCCACACCATAGCTCACTGCCGTAGCGGTGATACGGCGAAATTCCGTAATCCCCCCGCACACTGCGGCGTCGGTTTGCAAAATCATCGCTGCCTGCTTGTCGAGGAGCTCTTTGAAGCGCCAACGCCCTGCTTCTATTTCGCCGGTGGCTACGGGTACGAAAGTGCGCTCAGCCAATCGCTGGTGGTTGTCGATATCGTCCGGGCTGAAAGGCTCTTCGATCCAGTAAGGGTCGTAAGACTCGGCCATGCGCATGAATTCGCAGGCTGAAGGCAAGTCGCGCCAAGCATTGTTGGCGTCCATCATCACCCGCACATCGGGACCTACCGCCTCGCGCACCGCAGCCAAACGTGCCTCTTCCTTGGCCAAGGACTCTCGGCCCACCTTGAGCTTGACCGCTTTGAAGCCATTATCGACGTGAGAGCGCATTTCATTGCCCAGATCCTTAGGCGTCTTGCCCTCCAGGTAATAACCGCCGCTGGCGTAGGCGGGAACACTTTCGGTCTCGTGTGCGCCCAGGAGCTTGTAAAGCGGCAGATTCACGGCGCGAGCGTTATGGTCCCAAAGAGCCGTATCGATGATGCTGATCGCCCGCATCACTGAGCCAGTCCGGCCGTGCAACAATGCTTCCTGATACATCGCCTGCCACAAGCCTTCTACCCGATAAGTATCCTCGCCCAGCAGTACTGGACGCAGAAGCTCTCGCACCGCCTGGGTGACCAGGCCGCCGGCATTGCTGCCACCATAGCAAAACCCGATGCCCTTATGGCCAGAGTCAGAGGTGATTTCCACCAGAGCGTACTCGCGTTTCAACACCAGACGACTGGAGAAACTCGTTGGATTGTCCAGCGGTACACTAACGGTGATGGCCTTTACGTCTTTAATGATACTCATTGAGTCCTCTCTTGTTATTGACCGAAGGATGACGACCGATTTTTGCGGTCTTTTGCAGCATTATCGTGCCTGCTGATGGGATTGTTTTTTGAGGCGCTTGCGCAGCGTGCCGAACAAGGGCGTGGCTTGAAGCACCGAGAACAGCGCTAACAACAACAGCGTAAGAGCAATGGGACTATTGACGAACACCATGGGATTATTGCCACCGATCAGCATGGATTGCTGGTAGCTGGTTTCCATAACCGGTCCCAGGATAAGTCCGACCACCATGGGTGCAGGGGCCATGCCAGCCTTGATCATCCAGTAACCAAACAGACCAAAGCCGAACATCAGTGCCACATCGAAAAAACTGTTGTTGATGGCAAATGAGCCCACCACGCATAAAATGATGATGGCTGTGGCGACGAATCCATCAGGTACCTTGGTCACCCCGACACACATGCGGGTGAACAGAAGCCCCACGGCCAGCAGCGCAAAGTTCGCCAGAATTACCGCCCAGATCAGCGTGTAAGTCACATCACCGTGCTCGGTAAGAAGGTTCGGACCGGGCAGGATTCCGTGAACCATGAGCGCCCCGAGCAGAATCGCGGTAGACGAACTCCCTGGAATCCCCAAGGCAATGGTGGGTATCAAGGCCCCACCGACAACGGCATTATTGGCCGTTTCCGGTGCCGATAGACCCGCGAGATCCCCTTTACCAAAGCGACTTTTATCCTTGGCAAAGCGCTTGGCTTCGTTGTATGCAAACCAGCTGGCGGTATCACCTCCGGTACCAGGAATCAGGCCGGTGAGAATCCCGATGGCCCCCGAACGGCTGATATTGGGCATCAAGCCTTTGATATCCACCCAATGTGGAATGATGCGATCGGTCACCTTACTGGCGACCTTTTTCTTACCCAACCCGGCTTTTTCGATAAGCAGCAGCGCCTGGGGAATCGAGAAAAGTCCGATCAGAGCTACTGTAAAGCTGATGCCGGAAAACAGATTGATTTCACCAAACGTCATTCTGGGGGTGCCGGTGATCAAATCCATACCCACCGTACTCACTAGTAGCCCAAGCCCTCCTGATAGAAGCCCGGATATGACGGAGCCTTGGGAAAGCGAGCCGATGATCGTGATACCCAACACGGCGATCGCAAAAAGCTCCACCGGTCCGAACTTGAGTACAATGACGCCAAGTAACGGTGCCGCCACCAGCAGAGCGATCCCGCTCATCAAGCCGCCACAGAAAGATGAAAAAAGCGATATGCCTAAAGCCTTACCCGCTTTTCCCTGCTGCGAGAGAGGATAGCCATCCAGCACAGTGGCCGCCGCCGAGGGCGTACCTGGTGTGTTGAGCAAGATAGCCGCGATGGAGCCCCCATAAGAGGCGCCTACGTAGAGGGATGCCAACATGCTCAGCCCCGAAGCGGGATCGAGACTAAACGTGATGGGCAATAGAAGCGCCAGCGCCATGGTGGCGGACAGCCCTGGCATGGCACCCACGAACATTCCCATGAGTGTACCACCCAGAATCAGAAGCAGATTCGACCAGGACAGAACGTTCGTGATGCCAGCTAACAGCAAACTTGGGTCCATGACTCACCCCGTGGTTTCAACGTTGTTATAGAACGATTGTTATAAAAAGGTGGGAAGCGCAGGCATGTTCAGGCCAAGAAAGTAAAAAAACACCACGCCGATCGTTCCCAGCAGCGCTGACGTACCTATCAAGGCGTACTTGATGCTGACTTCCCGCACGACCATGAGCGCGGCTGCCATGAACGCGGCTGATGCAATGAAATAACCCACGATGCCGATGCTGTAGGCGTACACCAATGCGAGAAGAAAGATACCGAACGCCTTTATATAACCCTGCGCTGGAGGGGAGGCACCTGAGTCGACGCCGCTACCTTCTGCATTGACCAATTGAGTTCTTTTTCGAGCGGCCCATACTTCCTGAGCGATCAGGGCAACCGCCAATAGGCCTACCGCCGTCGAGAAGATCAGCGGCATCTGAGCCGCCCGCGCGGGGTACGCCAGGTTGTTGATAAAAAAGAACAGTGCAAGCCCCACACCGAACACGCCCAGCGACAGACGACTCCAGTTCATTTCAACACTCCCGTTGTTGTCATGATGTCCGTACGGATCAGACGTCGTCTTCGACCTCGGCCCAGATATCACCGAAGGCTCTTTCCATGTTCTGCATCATTTCCATGTAGTCATTACCGGTAACGATATCGATGTAGAACGCGCGATCTTCGGCCTGCTGCAGAAACTCCTCGTTGGTGGCCAACTCCTCGAAAGCAGCAATGAGCTGGTCGCGTGCTTCATCAGGGATGCCTGCTGGCGCGCTATACCCGCGCGATGAGCCGTTCACCACGTCATAACCGACCTCTTTCAAGGTGGGAACGTCCGGTAGCATCGGCAGGCGCTCTTCGGTAAACACTGCGAGAGGACGCAAGCTATTGGCTTGTAGGTGACCATATACGATGCCGACATTATTGAAGGATGCATCGATCTGACCGCCCATGGCTGCGGTGGCAGAAGGACCGTCACCGGCGAAGGGAACGAGTTCGAAATCCAGACCCGTAGCTCGCTCCACCATGATGGTAGAGAAGTAGTCGTCGCCGCCGACTCCAGAGTTACCGATGGTGATGCGTCCCGGGTTCTCTTCTGCCGCGGCGAATAAATCTTCCACGGTTTCATAAGGGCTGTCTGGATGAACCACGATGATACCCGGATCGGTCACGACATTGGCAATGGGCGTAAGCTCTTCAATGCTATAGGAAATCGAATCATTGATGATGTAATTAGTCATTAACATTGGCGTATTGGTGATACTTACGACTGTGCCATCCTTGGGCGATTGGTGTACCAGGCGAGTCCAGGCAATGGCGCCGGTCGCCCCGGGAATATATTCGTTGACGAAATTGACCCCGAGAATTTCTCTGAGGTGAGGGTGCACCAGTTGTGCGAGTGCATCGCTACCACCACCGGCCTGAAACCCTTGTAATACACGAATTTCATCAGATACCGAGTATTGGGCGCTGGCACTCAATGGGATAACCGTTACTGCGGCAAATAGGGATGTGGAGAGTAGTTTGTACTTCATGATAACCACCTTGTTTGTCGTATTTGTGAGGTCACTCATGCGGTATGCGTTGTACGTTCTGCTTGGCATGCCTGAAAAAATCTAGTTCTTCATTGACAATATTGTCAATAATATTATTAATTAAAAAACCATTCATTGACTAATACGCCGTGAAGAGGGTTTTGCCATGACAAAAAACAACCACGACAACTCCCAGGGAATGCGCAAGGGATTGACGAATTACGGTGATGAAGGCTTTTCGCTATTCTTGCGCAAGGCATTTATCAAGGGGATGGGATATACAGACGATGCCCTTTCCCGCCCGGTCATTGGAATTGCCAATACCTACAGCGGTTACAATGCCTGCCACGGCAACGTTGAGGGCCTAATCGATAGCGTCAAGCGAGGCGTCATGCTGGCTGGCGGACTGCCAGTGGATTTCCCGACCATCTCCTTGCATGAATCGTTTTCTCACCCCACCAGTATGTACTTGCGCAACCTGATGGCACTGGATACCGAAGAGATGATTCGCGCCCAGCCAATGGATGCGGTCGTGCTGATCGGTGGCTGCGACAAGACCGTACCCGCGCAGTTAATGGCCGCCGCTAGTGCCAACGTACCAGCCATTCAATTGGTAACGGGCCCCATGCTCAGCGGCTCTCATCGGGGAACCCGCGTCGGCGCCTGTACGGACTGCCGCCGCTACTGGGCTGCTTACCGGGGCCAGGAAATCGACGATCAGGAAATCAGTGAAGTCAACGACAAGCTGGTACCTACCGTAGGCACCTGTTCGGTGATGGGTACGGCTAGCACCATGGCCTGTGTGGCCGAAGCCATGGGTATGATGTTGCCGGGAAGCGCAACCGCACCGGCGGTATTCGCTGATCGCCATCGCATTGCAGAACAAACCGGCACCGAGGCCGTACGATTGGCCATCGAGCAGATCACTCCGCAAAGCATCATGACCGAGGCCTCCTTTGAAAATGCGCTGCGCGTTTTACTGGCATTGGGCGGCTCGACCAATGGGCTTATTCACCTGACGGCCATCGCCGGGCGTTTGGGACTGGACATCAACCTGGATGAGTTCGATCGCATGAGCCGAGAAACACCCGTACTGGTGAACCTCAAGCCCTCGGGGGAACACTACATGGAGCACCTGCACCAGGCCGGCGGGCTGGCTGCACTGCTTCGAGAGATCAAATCGCTGCTTCACCTCGATGCGATGACGATCAATGGCAAAACGCTGGGTGAGAATCTCGAGGCGAGCCCTCATATTCTCAATCAGCAAGTCGTTCGCAGCGCCGAGAACCCCATTTACGCTCAAGGAGGAATGGCCGTTGTAAAAGGCAACCTCGCGCCAAACGGCGCAATTATCAAGCAATCGGCTGCCTCATCCGAGTTGATGACCCATACCGGGCGCGCGGTCGTTTTTACAGGGTTGGAAGACCTGGCCAAACGCATCGATGACCCAGACCTGGACGTCAATGCAAACGACGTGCTGGTACTGCAGAACATCGGCCCCAAGGGTGCACCAGGTATGCCGGAAGCAGGATATATTCCCATCCCCAAAAAGTTGGCTGCCCAAGGTGTGAAAGACATGGTGCGTATTTCCGATGGGCGCATGAGCGGAACCGCCGCTGGCACCATTGTGCTGCATATCTCACCTGAAGCCGCCGAAATGGGTCCCTTGGCCCTGATAAGAGATGGAGACCTCATAGAACTGAACGTGACCGAGCGCCGTTTGAACCTGCAAGTCGATGAGAACGAACTCGCGACCCGGCGCGAAGCGCTTACCCCGAGGATTGAGCCGAGTAAAGAGAGGGGTTATCGGCGTCTGTTTCTCGAGCAGATACTTCAAGCCGAACAAGGCTGCGATTTCGCATTCTGTCGACCCGAAACCACTGCTAGCGTCCCTCGCGGCCAGTAACTACGCCTGCTCAAGAGTTCTTGCTACCATGGTCGATACTTTCTTTCCGGAAGGTATCGACCATACCGACCAAGATTTCATGGCAGGGATATAAACGACTATCTATGAAAGACAAAAAAGCCACTGCACCGTCTACAACGGTAGGTACCGACCATATTGTCGAAGCTATCGAAGAGGACATCGTGCTGGGTAGATTGAGCCCTAGAGAACGTTTGGTCGAGGAAGACCTTATCGAACGCTTCAATTCTAAGCGCCATGTCGTCCGCCAGGCTCTGTTTCACTTGGAAACCATTGGTTTGGTGGAGCGCATCAAGAATCGTGGCGCGTTCGTCAAGACTTATACTCCGGAGGAAGTAGAGCAGCTCTACGCCATGCGCGAGTTACTCGAAACCGCCGGCGCGCAGTCGATCGCGCTACCGCTCAAGGAAACGATCCTGAAGGACCTCATTGAGATTCAAGAGCAGTATGCCAAGGCAGTTGAACAACAAGACCTGCATCGCGTATTTCTGATGAATATCGCTTTTCATCGCACGCTCTTTTCCGCTACTGGTAACAGCTACCTTTCCGAGTGCATCAACGAGTTCGCTCAGAAGGCGCACTCGATCCGTTTCGTTGCAATGTCCGACCCGGCCAGCCTTCAGCGCGCCTGCGACGAGCACTTCGCGATAATCGATGCCTTGCAAAAACAAAACCGAGAGCAGCTTTGTACTCTTTGCCGGCAGCACCTGCAGCCCTCGAAGGAACGCTACCTCAGTTTGGCGCGCTTTAATGGACGTTAAAAAGAGCGCCACAATGGGCGCTCCTTGAAGCACTCACAGAATATTCGAAAGCATTAACTTTTCAGTTTCACCGTGGTCTGCGCCACCAGTTTGCCTTGGAAGCGCGCCAGCTTGAGCTCGCGCTCGCTTGGCTGGCGGGAGCCGTCGCCGCCGGCGATGGTCGCGGCGCCGTAGGGGTTGCCGCCGCTGACTTCGGAAATGTCGAACTGCTCCTCGATGCCGTAGCCGACGGGCACGATGACCATGCCGTGGTGGGCAAGCGTCGTCCAGGTGGAGGTGATCGTCATCTCCTCGCCACCGCCGGTACCGGTGGAGGTGAACACGCTGGCGACCTTGCCGCGCAGCGTGCCTTTCGCCCACAGTCCGCCGGTCTGGTCGAAGAAGGTGCGCATTTGGCCTGCCATGTTGCCAAAGCGAGTGGGCGTGCCGACGATGATGGCATCATAGTCGGCGAGTTCGCCCGGCGTCGCTTCCGGGGTCGTGAAGTCCTGCTTGCCGCCGGCGTTCTTGTAGGCGTCTTCCGGCATGGTTTCCGGCACGCGCTTGACGCTCACCTCGACGCCCTCGACCTCACCGACCCCTTCCGCCACGGCGGCGGCCAGCGTATCCACGTGGCCGTACATGGAGTAGTACAGCACCAATACCTTTGTCATCGCTCTCTCCTTGGTTGATCTGGGTTAAACAACGGGTACCTTCCAAGCCTAGCCCATCGACGCACGTTGGCACCGTTTTCGTCCCGCGCGGTGCTCGATGCGGCGCCTTGCACTTTCCCGGGTTGCGAACTAATTTTCTAGACGACCGATCGTGCATCAAACCAAGGAGCGGGTAATGACGATTTTCGAAGCACTGCGCAAGGACCATGACATTCAGCGGGATCTTCTTGCCCGGCTGCTGGAGACCCACGGCGACAGCAGCGAGCGCGATACGCTCTATCAACAGGTGCGCGCGGAGCTCAAGTACCACGCCAACGCCGAAGAGCGCGCGCTGTATATTCCGATGATGGACATCGACCTGACGCAGGAGAAGGCGCGCCACAGCGTGGCCGAGCACCACGAGATCGACGAGCTCATCGAGCTTCTGGACGACACCGACTACAGCGCCAGCAACTGGCTGGTGCATGCCAAGAAGCTCCAGCACCTCGTGACCCACCACCTCGATGAGGAGGAGCAGGAGGTCTTCCAGCTCGCCGGCCGAGGCCTTGCCGAGAAGCAGAAGCAGTCGCTGGCCCACGAGTACCAGGACGAGATGCAGCGCCAGCGCGGCGAGTGATGCCAGCAAGTCTTATGACGACGCCTCTTTCTTCGGGAAGGGGCGTTTTCATGTGCGCATTTATAGCCTCGCCCGTGTTATTTATAGCCAGACGACGCCGCTTTTGAGCCAGATCGAGCCGCGTGATACACCTGCATGTTCCAACAATGAACGACAACAGGGACTTTTTTCATGCTCGGTCAGTGGCTCGACTGGACCCTCGACGATCAAACGCCTGGCACGCGCGAAGGCCGCCTCGAAGGCGGCCGCTATCAACTGCGAGCACCGGGCGTGCTGGAGCTCGTTCCCGACCATATCGGCGAAAAC
>NZ_JAMZBD010000051.1:0-11115 GCF_024158685.1 Halomonas sp. 707D4
GTGCTGGGCGGCCTGGAGTTTTCTCGACATCGACAAACCCGACCACGCGCTGGCGCGCCGGCTCGACGTGATCGGGCTGGCGCTGATCGCGCTGTTTCTCGGCTCGCTGGAGTTCGTGCTGGAAGAGGGCCCGGGGGATGACTGGTTCGCAAGCCGCGAGATCGTCGCGTTCAGCCTCTTGTGTGTCGCCGCTGGCGCGTGGTTCTTCGTTCGCACGCTGAGAAGCTCACACCCGATCGTCGATCTGCGCGCCTTCGCCAACCGCAACTTCGCCATCGGCGCGGGCATGGGCTTCATCATCGGCATCGCGCTTTACGGGCTGGTCTACATCATGCCGCTGTTCTTCGGCTACGTGCGCGGCTACTCGAGCCTGCAGATCGGCCAGGTGATGTTCGTCACCGGGATGACGATGTTCTTCTGCGCGCCGCTGGTGGGCAAGGCGACCAACCACGTGGATCTGCGCCTGTTGCTGTTCTTCGGTTTCCTGCTGGTCGGGGTCGGCACGATGATGAACGCCAATCTCACCGTCGAGTCCGGCTTCTGGCAGTTCTGCCTGCCCCAGGTGGTGCGCGGCATGGGGCTGATCATGTGCATCATCCCCGCCTCGCGCATCGCGCTCGGCACCCTCCCCCCGGCGGAGGTGGGCAACGCCAGCGGGCTCTTCAACGTGATGCGCAACCTGGGCGGCGCCATGGGGCTGGCGCTGCTCGATACGGTGCGCGACATCCGCGAGGACTTTCACTGGAACCAGCTGATTCCGGCCATCGACACCGGCCGCGAGGTGGTGGTGGCGGAAATCGCCCAGTACGAGGCGCTGCTGACGGGCGCCGTCGCCGACGCGCACCAGGCGGCGATCGGCCTGATCGCCCAGCGCGTCGCCCAGCAGGCCCAAGTGCTCGCCTTCAACGACATCTTCACCTGGCTGGGACTGATCTACCTCGCGGCGGTACCGCTGGTGTTTCTGCTCAAGCGCATCCGCGCCTGACTCAGCAGCGCGGCGTGGCGAAGGCCAGCACGTCCTCCAGGCGCGCCTGGCCGAGGGCGAGCTGGATCAGCCGATCCAGCCCCAGCGCCACCCCCGCGCCTTCGGGCATGCCATGCTCGAGCGCTGCCAGCAGGCGCTCGTCCACGTCCACTTCCTGAAAGCCCAGGCGGCGACGCGCCTGGTTGTCCTGCTCGAAGCGCAGGCGCTGCTCATCGGCATCGGTCAGCTCGTCGTAGCCATTGGCGAGCTCCACCCCGTCGAGATAGAGTTCGAAGCGCGAGGCCACCCACTGCCCGTCCTCGTCCTGATGACGCCTGGCGAGCGCCGCCTGGCTCGCCGGGTAGTCCACCACCACGGAGAGCTCGTCGCGCCCCAGGGTCGGCTCGATCACCAAGCCCATCAAGAGATCGAGGCAGGTCTCGCGGCTCTCGTCGGCCAGGCTCCGGGGCGACATCTGGCCCCGCTCGGCGGCCAGGCGGCGCAGGGTCTCCAGCGACGTGGTGAACGGGTCGACCGCCAGATGCTCGTGAAACAGCGCCCGGTAGCGGTAGCGTGTCACCGGCCTTGCCAGGTGCGGTGCCACCGCGCTTACCAGCGCGGCGGTTTCGTCGATCAACGCCTCG
Source organism: Halomonas sp. 707D4 (assembly GCF_024158685.1). NCBI lineage: Bacteria > Pseudomonadati > Pseudomonadota > Gammaproteobacteria > Oceanospirillales > Halomonadaceae > Halomonas > Halomonas sp. 707D4. The sequence continues at coordinate 1,609 of NZ_JAMZBD010000051.1, forward strand.
AGCGACATCCCCGGCCGGTACCACTCGAGCATGGTGAACTCGATGTTGTGGCGCCCTCCCACTTCGCCGTCGCGAAAGCTCCTGGCGAGCTGGAAGATCGGCCCGCTGCCTGCCGCGAGCAGGCGCTTCATGTGGAATTCCGGCGAGGTCTGCAGCCACAGCGTGCGCTGGCCCGTGTCGGTACGCGCCCGGGTCGAGAGCGATACCAGGTGCACGTCGGTACTGCCGCCCTGGCCCAGCACCGGGGTTTCTACCTCCAGCACGTCACGCTCGGCGAAGAACGCCCGCGCCCGGGCCATGAGCATCGCCCGGGCCTTGAGCGTCTCGATCTCGGCGGTAGGACGCCACTCGATGGTCATCGTGTCACTCCCAATGAAAAGGCCACGCCGCAGCGTGGCCTTGAAAGCCCGTCAGCCCTGACCGGCTGCAGGCGCCCGATCAGGCGCGGGAAACGTACTCGCCGGAGCGTGTGTCGACCTTGAGCACTTCGCCCTGGTTGATGAACAGCGGCACGCGCACCACCGCACCGGAGGAGAGCGTGGCCGGCTTGGAGCCGCCCTGGGCGGTGTCGCCCTTGAGGCCCGGATCGGTTTCCACCACCTCGAGCTCGATGAAGTTCGGCGGCGTCACCGAGATCGCCTTGTCGTTCCACAGGGTGATGGTGTAGGGCACCTGCTCCTTGAGCCACTTCTCGGTTTCGCCGAGGGCCTTCTTCTCGACCGCGTACTGCTCGAAGGAGCCGTCGGTCTTCATGAAGTGCCACATGTCGCCATCGGTGTAGAGGTACTCCATCTCCAGATCCATGACGTCGGCCCCTTCCAAGGAGTCGCCGGACTTGAAGGTACGCTCGCCGACGCGACCGGTCATCAGGTTGCGCAGCTTCACGCGGTTGAAGGCCTGACCCTTGCCCGGCTTGACCAGCTCGTTCTCGACGATCGAGCAGGGATCGCCGTCGAGCATTACTTTCAAACCGCCCTTGAATTCATTGGTAGAATAGTTCGCCATATCGTCTCTCGATCATCCGTTGCTGGAGTAAGCGCGCAAAAGCGCTTGCCGGGCAAGCGCTTTTCATCAAGTGGGCGCATGATAACCCGAAGGAGCTCTTTTTTGCAGGAGAACATGATGATTGCCGCGGCCCGCCTCGAGCCCGGCGCCGACGCACCCACTCCCTGGCAGCGCCAGCTCTCCGGCGCCATTCGCGACCCCCGCCAACTGTTCGAGCGCCTGGGGCTCGACACCCGTCTGCTCGACGGCGCCCGGGCCGGCCACGCGCTGTTCGAGGTACGCGTGCCGGAAGCCTACCTTGCCCGCATCACCCGCCAGGCGCCCGACGACCCGCTGCTGCGCCAGGTACTGCCGCTGGGGGAGGAGGCGCAAAGCGCCGCGGGCTACGTGCTCGACCCGCTGGAAGAGGCGCAGCACCGCCCCGCCAGGGGGCTGATCCACAAGTACGCAGGCCGCGTGCTGCTGATCGCGAGCCCCGCCTGCGCGGTGAACTGCCGCTACTGCTTTCGCCGCCACTTCCCCTACGCCGACAACTCGCCGTCCCGCGCCCAGTGGCAGGAGGCGCTCGACTACCTGCGCGGTGACGACAGCATCCATGAAGCGATCCTCTCCGGCGGCGACCCGTTGGCGGCGAGCGACCGCCAGCTTGGCTGGCTGGTCGGCGAGCTCGAAGCCATCCCCCACCTCAAGCGCCTGCGCATCCACACCCGCCTGCCGGTGGTGATCCCCGACCGCGTCGACGATGCCCTGCTCGGCTGGCTCAAAGCCACGCGGCTGCAAAAGGTCATGGTGCTGCACATCAACCACGCCAACGAAATCGACCAGGCGGTGGTCGATGCCTGCCTGCGGCTCAAACATGCCGGGGTGACGCTTCTGAACCAGAGCGTGCTGCTGCGCGGCGTCAACGACGACTTGGCCACGCTGGCCGCGCTTTCTGAACGGCTATTCGAGGCCGGCATCCTGCCCTACTACCTGCACGTGCTCGACCCGGTCCAGGGCGCGGCGCACTTCGACGTACCGGATGATGAGGCGCGCACGCTGGTAGCGCGGCTGCGCAGCCACCTGCCGGGCTTTCTGATGCCGCGGCTGGTGCGCGAGGTTCCGGGGGAAGCGAGCAAGACGCCGCTTTGATCGATTCCAGCCGGGTTGGCAGCAAGGAGCAGCCCGGCTTGCAAATATTCCAAGGCTCGAACACGCACTGATCAAAGCGATCATTTCTATATGATCAGGTTATCCAAACATTCGAAAAACATTCCTCCCTTCATTCTAGAATCAGCTCTAATAATCCTAGCACCATGTTTCGTATATAAAAAAACAGACCAATCGACGGAGTGGCTTTAGTCGCATAACCAAAAGTATAAATGCACGATTCAATCACTTAATACACATTAGTGATTCAAGTCGTCACTCTGCAATCTCCTGAACGCTCGCTCGGATTGACGGCCCGCTTGTTTCCTGCGGCTGAGCACGTCTTGACTGCATCGCTATCGGATCACCTCAGCGCTACTACTCACGCCAAGCCCACATACACAATAATTTTCAGCGCCTTCAAAGGCGCTTGGGAGGAGAAATGAAGCATTTCAAAGCCGCCGCGCTAGCCACCCTGCTGGCCGCCACTTCTTTCTCGGCCTTGGCCGAAGACGCCACGGTGCGGATCATCTCGCAGGACCCCGGCACCGGCTGGTACGCCTATGGCTCCGCCGTAGGCGACATCATTAATCGCTCCCAGGGAAATTACTCACTAAGTGCCGACGTGCTGCCACGAGGCGGCGGCATGATGAACCCGCTCGCCGTAGGCCAGGGTTCGGCGGATATCGGTTTCGCCAGCGCCAGCGCAGCGCTCTGGGCTCGTGACGGCATCGGCGAGGAGTTCGAAGGCCGTGCCGCAGAAAACCTGCGAACGCTGATCGGTGGACTACAGGCTGCCTATGTCACCGTCGCCGCCCGACGCGCCTACGTCGAGCGAACGGGACAGACCAGCTTCGATGACATGGTCAACGCCGAGCGGCCTCCGCGGTTCGTTCTCAAGCCGACCGGCTCCCAGGTGCCGATTCTCGCCGACCACATGTTCGAAGCCTTGGGTACCAGCCTCGACGAGATGCGCAGTCGCGGGGTGATCAATCAGATCAGTACCGCCCAGATCGCCCAGATGATGCGCGACGGCACGGCGGACGTGTATATCGAGAACGCCCCGATCGGCCAGGCCACCATGCAGGAGCTGGCGCTCACCAGCGATCTGGTCTTCGTTCCCATGTCCGATGGCGTGCTCGATCACATGACCGAGGTGGGCGTTCCACGCATCACTCTGCCGGAGGGCAGCTACCAGGGCCTGGACAGCGACTACCTCACCTCCAACACCCCGACCATCCTGATCGTCGGCGCCGACATGGACGACGAGATCGCCTACCAGATCACCCAGGCCATGGTCGAAGCCCGCGACCAGCTGGCCGAAGCCTTCCCGCCGCTAGCCGGCTGGGACCCCGAAGCCGGCGCCCAGGCCGACCAGGCGGTGCTCGAACTGCATCCCGGTGCGGCCCGCTACTACCGTGAGCGTGGCTGGATCGACTAGTCACGTCCCAGCGATACCCAGCCCCACCCTCCACGGCGCCGCTGCAGACTCTTGCGGCGGCGCCAAGCGTTCATCACGGCGACATTGCGAGGTACGTCTCTTGAAACCGTCCGGCCTACTTTCCTATCCGATGCTGCTGCGCGTCCTGCAGATAGGCCTCTCTTTCACCTATGTCATCTATCTGCTCAGGCACTTCTTCAATCCGTCATCGCCCCTGGCTTCGGTCACTTTCCACGTCTACATGTCCGTGGCGCTGATCTTCGCTTTCAACCCGCTCGATTGGGGGCCGGGCGTCAAGCGCTGGCTGGGGCGCACGGTCGATCTTGGCTGCCTTGCGCTATCGATCTCCTTCGTCTGGATCTATCACCTGGAGGTCGGCCGGCTCGAGCGCCACCTCGAGATGATCGACCCGGTCCTTCCCATCGACCTCTTCTTGCACGTGGCAGGCCTCGCCCTGATCTTCGAAGCCGTGCGCCGTGCCGTGGGCTGGTCACTGCTGGCGGTCGTGCTGGCGTTTCTCGGCTACGCCTACTTCGGCGGCTACTTTCCCGGCTGGATGGCCTTCCCGGGCTTCTCGCTCTCGACGATGGCCGAGCTGATCAGCATGAAGACCGATGGCATCTTCGGCGTCACGGCGACCGCCGCGATCAACTTCGTGTTCTATTTCGTTCTTTTCGGCACGGTGTTCACCTTCACCGGTGGCGGCGCCCTGTTCATCGACCTGGCGATGCGCATGACGGCGCGCCTCAAAGGAGGGGCGGCCAAGATGGCGCTGGTAGGCTCCGCCCTGTTCGGCATGGTATCCGGCTCGGCGATCGCCAACACGACATCGACCGGGGTGCTGACCATTCCGATCATGAACCGCGCCGGCTACTCCAAGGACCAGGCCGCGGCCACGGAGGCGATCGCCTCGACCGGCGGGCAACTGATGCCACCCATCATGGGGGTGGCCGCTTTCGTGATGGCGGACATGATGGGCATCTCCTACAGCACGATCGCCGCCGCCGCCTTGATTCCTTCCGCAGCGTTCTATTTCGCGCTCTACGTGATCGTCGACCTGCGCGCGCGCCGCTTCGGCATCGGCAACGTGCCACCCGAGCTCCTGGACATCGCTCCGGTTCTGCCACGCCTGCACCTGCTGCTCGCGCCGGTGGCGATGATCACTTGCCTGATCATCGGCTACTCCGCGCCCTACGCCGCCCTGGTGGGTACCGTTACCGCCCTCGTCATGCCGCTGCTGCGCAAGTCGACCCGCTACAGCCTGCACCAGTTGTTCGATTCGGTACTCGATACCGCCAAGCAGATGGCGTGGATTTCAGCACCACTGGCCGCCGTGGGCGTGGTGATGGTCGTTGCCACCCAGTCGAATCTCGCCCTCAAGTTCGTGAGCCTGCTCTCGGACGCGGGCACTGGCCAGCTCTATCTCTCCCTGCTGCTGGTCATCGTCGGCTGCATCATCATGGGAATGGGGCTTCCCACCGTGGCCGCCTACATCATCGGCTCGCTGGTCTTCGTTCCCGCCCTGGTGGATCTGGGCATCGATCGTCTGGCCGCCAACCTCTTCGTGCTCTACTACTGCGTACTGTCGATGGTCACGCCACCGGTGGCGCTGTGCGCCTATGCGGCGGCCGGCATCGCCAACTCCGATGCCAACAAGACCGGGCTTCTGGCCTTTGCCTACTCGCTGGTGATCTTCATCGTTCCCTTCGGCTTCATCAATGATCCCAACGTGCTTTGGCAAGGCACGGCTTTCGAGATCGGCGTGGGCGCCGCCGGCATGCTGCTGGCCACCTTCTCCTGGGCCGTTTTCCTGATGGGCTGGATGAACGGCAAGCTCTCCTGGTTCGAACGCGTGCTCTTTCTGGGCGTGAGTCTGGCCATGATTCTCTCGCCGACGCTATCGACGCCATGGAGCCTCACCCTGATGATCGCGCTGGCCTTGATGCTCTGGCGCTTCACGCTTCGACCGCGCTTCGCGACGGTATGAGGGCCATCGTCTGGCGGCAAATTCTCCGAAAACGGCGGGCAGAGGGTCGGGGTCGAGCTATTCAATCAGGCGTTTCGAATGACGCAGCAATAGCGCGACGGCCCATGAAAGCGGTGCCAGCACGAAGCGCCAGAGAACTCGCAGCACGATCAGCGCCGGCAGCAGCACGACCAGCCAGAGCGCGAACTGCCCAAGCCAGGCGGGCAGGCCGAGCCAGCGGGCGACGTTGGCGCCGAGCGCGCTGATCAGCGACGGATGGCGGATCACCACGTAGGCGGTGGCGGTGAGCGCGGCGAGTCTGGCGGCTCTGGGCAGCGCGGCAAAGCGGGCGGTGCCAGCAAGCGCCCCGGAGCGCACCCCGGTTTGCGTCGCTCGGGCCTCGACGCTTCCCACCCGCGCGCCGCGGGCGAGGCGCCCGGCGCGCAGTACCTTCACCGTGCTCGCCATCAACAAAAGATCGACCCCGGCCCAGCCCACATCCATGGCACCGATCGCCTCGTCCCGGCGCCACCGTCCTTCCAGGCCGCGCACGCCGCCGGTGAAGAAATCCCCAAGGCCTGTGACGATGCGCTCGCCTTGAAGCCAGTGGATGTCGCCGTCGGCATCCATCACGAACTGATTCAACAGCGCGTGACCTTCGTCGGCCAGCAGCGCGATGCCCATCAGCCCGCGCTGGTCGGCGTTCCATTCACTCTCGTCCTCATCGGGCTCGCCCTCGGCCTCGTTCCACCAGCGGCGGGCCTCGCGGTAGCGCTCCCCCAGCCAGTGGCGGGCCTTGAGCGTGGCCACATCGTGCTCGCGGTAGTAAATGATCGGCAAGAGCGCGTCCGGCCCGAAGCGAGCGAGCATCTCCTGAAAGGCAGGAAGATAGGCGTAGGCAAGCAGCGCCTCGCGGGCGGCGGGGCCGAAGCGCTCGAGCGCCAGGTGCGCGTTCATCCACAGCGCCGGGGCATCGGAGTAGTGAAGAAACAGCGCATTGACCTCGGCGCCTTCGCGGGCGAGCGAGGCGTCGATCGAGGGCAGCGCGCGCTGGGCTTCGAGCCTTACCAGGCGCGGCTCGAAGGCCTCCGTCGAGGCCAACGCGGTCAATACCCCCGCCAGACCCACGGCGAGAGCGAGGAGGATTCGTGCCGAGCGCATGCGTTTACCTTGGCGTGGCTAAAACGCCCATTCAAGAACCATCGCGGCGAAAACTCAAGGCCATGCGCCCTCGCGGTGAACGCAAGCGCTCGACCGGGGGGAATCGCGCCTGGGGAGGTGCCTTTTCCCGACGCCCTCCCACCGTCATGCCCCTGTCATCTTCTCTGGCCAGGATAAGCGCCACCCGCAACGGCATGAGTGAGACGATGAAGAAGACAATTGGCCTGCTGGCGCTGTTGAGCGCCACTCCGCTTTGGGCGCAAGAGGCACCCTCCCCGATGATCCGCGAGGTCGTGCTCGGCGAGCTGCACCCGACCCAGCCGGCGCTCGGTTACCGGCAGATGGACTACAAGCAGGGCCGCTTTGCCCTCGATCGCGAAAAGCTCTTCGATGAATACTGCGAAACGGGCGGCCAGGGTGAAATTGCGCGCCTCGACGACGCCTCGACCCTCGACGACCGGGCGAGCTTCGACTGCAGCGACACCCTCGGCACCCATCCCGGCGACATGAAGACTGCCGTGATTGCCCCCGGCGGCGCGCTTTACCTGACCGACGGCCACCATACCTTCAGCAACTACATCGACGTGCAGGGCGCGTCGTTCGTGATGCCGGTACGCATCACCGACGACTACAGCGACCTGGCCGACATGGCGGCGTTCTGGGAGAGGATGCAGGCCGAGCGTCAGGTGTGGCTCGATGCGCCGGCCGGGCCGATCGGCGTCGAGGCGCTACCGGAGCAACTGGGCCGGGCACATCAGGTGGACGATCCCTACCGCTCGCTGGTCTACTTCACCCGCGGCGTGGGCTATGCAAAGCCCGACACCCCGCCGCCGTTTCTGGAGTTCTACTGGGGGCAGTGGCTGGCCGAGCGCCTGTCGCTCGAGGAGTTCGACCTGACCACGAAGGAGGGTTACGCCGAGGCCGTGACCGCCGCGGCCCGGGCAATGGTCGAGGTCCCTGGCGAGACCGTCATCGCCGAGACCGCCAGCGGCCCGCTCACCGCCCGGGAAATGGGCCAGCTCGACGCCTTCGATCAGAAAGCGCTCGACAAGCTCCTCTTCGAGCGCGGCAAGCTCACCTACGCCTTCTCTGCCCGCTGAACCGCGCCCCGGCCGTGGGCCGGGGGCGTGTTCAAGGCTTCCCCGCGCCCTCGTCCTGACGGGTCAGCGCGGCTTCCATCCGGTCGAGCTGCGCCTTCAAGCTCTTGACGTCGCCGCGCAGTGCCGAGAGCTCCGCCTCCTCGCCCTCGCCGCTGTCGAGCGCCATCTGGGCGCTCTCCTTCTGCATGACGTCGAGCACGATGCCGATCATCATGTTCAAGAACACGAAGGCGTTGAGGAAGATGAAGGTCAGAAAGTAGATCCAGGCGTAGGGAAACTGCTCCATGGTCGGGTAGAGCACCGCCGTGGCCCAACTCTCGAAGGTCGCCACCTGGAAGAGCGTCAGCATGGCCAGCGCGATGTTGCCCCAGAGCTGCTCGTCCACGGTGTGGAACAGAAAGCTTCCGATCGCCGCGTAGATATAGAAGATGATGAACATCAGAAGCGCCACGTAGCCCATGCGCGGGATCGACTTCACCAGCGCCGAGAGCAGCATCTGAAGCTCCGGAATCATCGACACCAGTCGTAGTACGCGGAAGATGCGCAGAAGGCGCGCCAGCAGCACCATCTCGGACTCGTCCATCGGGATGAGGCTCGCCGTGACGATCAGGAAGTCGAAAATGTTCCAGCCCTTCTTGAAGAAGTCGCGCAGGCGCGGCTCGGCGGCCATGCGAATCAGTATCTCGACCAGAAAGAACAGCGTCACGGCCACATCGAGATAGGCGAGCCACTGCTCGAAGCGGCTCACCTCGTCGTAGGTGCGCGCGCCGATCACCAGCGCCGAGACGACGATGATGGCGATCACGAAGGTCTCGAAGAGTTTGTTGCTGCGCAGTTTCTCGAACCGCGCCTGCCAGGTACGAAGCGAAGTGCTCATGGGGTATGCAGTCTCTTGGGCGCGCGTGCGCGATGCCGTGTCAAAACGTGGGCATTATTCCTGCGCGGCAGCCGCGACGCAAACGTGTCTCACGTCCACGGACTTGGCGGGGTTACGGCCCCTTACCGCGCTCATCCCCTCACGGGTCTAAGACTAAAGCCGCAAGACTGGCTTAAAGTGGTATCCTCCTGCGGTTTGCTTACACTGAATTAGCCTGAAGGCGCCATGAAAGCGCCTGGCCACGTTGACACCTTTTGTGCTGGATGCCCCGATGACACTGCTTTGGATTGCTCTACTCCCCTTGCTGGGCGTGCTGGTGCCCGTCTTGGCGGGCAGGCGTTCCCGCCTGACGTGCTCGCTCGCCACCGCCATCGCCCCTGCCGTGGCACTGGGCCTGACCCTCGGGCTCGTTCCCGCCCTCGGCGCCGATGAGCCGCTGCGCTTTTTCGCCGAGTGGCTGCCGGAGCTTGGGCTGGCACTGGCCCTTCGTCTCGACGGCCTGTCGCTTCTCTTCAACCTGTTGATTCTCGGCATCGGCCTGCTGATTCTGCTCTACGCCCATTTCTATCTCTCCAAGGAGGAGCGGGTAGGGCGTTTCTACGCTTTCCTGATGCTCTTCATGGCCTCGATGGTGGGCATCTCGCTCTCCAACAACCTGCTGCTCCTGTGGCTGTTCTGGGAGCTGACGAGCCTGTCGTCGTTTCTGCTGATCGGCTTCTGGTCGCACAGAAACGATGCCCGCAAGGGTGCGCGCATGGCGCTGACCGTGACCGGCGCCGGGGGCCTTGCGCTGCTGGCGGGGCTTCTGCTGCTGGGCAATATCGTCGGC